>JBJXFX010000022.1:0-13929 GCA_046152925.1 Dehalococcoidia bacterium | reverse complement strand
ATTGAGGGGCCTCCGTGGTCAGGTGTGTGACAACCCCAACCAACGGCCTGGCCCCTCTCTTCGTCAAGCTATCCGTATAAGCTGATGACTACTTCCCGTGTACAACCCTCATGGGAACTACACCTAGGCGGGTTATCTGGAGCAAGGCGGCGATAGACCAACTCCGGAACTGAGCCTGGTCCAGCCGCGTTCGGCGAAGCGCGTCACCGACAGCATCTTCGACTTCGCCGACCACAATCGGGGCGACGTGAAGAAGCTTCAGGGGTCCAACGATCTCTGGCGCATCCGGGCAGGCGACCGGCGAGTGGTGTTCGCCCTGAGTGGTGTTCGCCCTGAGTGGCGACGCCATGGACATCAAAGCCATCGATGACCGCAAGGACGCCTACCGCTAGGCCGCTACCCCCATTCCCGCTTCGCGCTACCATAACCACACTCGTTGCTTTCGACCCGGAGGTTTCCCATGCCACAGACCGGCACGTGGGCTGTCAAAGTTGGCCTCGCACAGATGCTCAAGGGCGGCGTCATCATGGACGTCGTCACCGCTGAACAAGCCAAAATCGCTGAGGAGGCCGGCGCCTGCGCCGTCATGGCCCTCGAACGCGTCCCCGCCGATATCCGCAAGGACGGCGGCGTCGCCCGCATGAGCGACCCCGACAAGATCAACGAGATCATCGGCGCCGTCACCATCCCCGTGATGGCGAAGTGCCGCATCGGCCACTTCGTCGAGGCCGATGTCCTGCAGGCGCTCGGCGTCGACTACATCGACGAATCCGAAGTCCTGACGCCGGCCGACGAAACCCACCACGTCGACAAGCACGCCTTCACGGTGCCGTTCGTTTGCGGTTGCCGGAACCTCGGCGAGGCGCTCCGCCGGATCGGCGAAGGCGCGGCGATGATCCGGACGAAGGGGGAAGCCGGCACCGGCGACATCGTCGAGGCCGTCCGCCACATGCGGACCGTCCAGGACGAGATCCGCCGCCTCAAGAACCTCTCCGACGACGAGCTCTATACGGCCGCCAAGGAGCTCCAGGCGCCCCTCGACCTGGTGAAGCAGGTGAAGCGCGAAGGCCGGTTGCCGGTGGTAAACTTCGCCGCTGGCGGCGTCGCTACCCCGGCCGACGCGGCGCTCATGATGCGCCTTGGCGCCGACGGCGTGTTCGTCGGCTCTGGCATCTTCAAGAGCGAACAGCCAGCGAGGGTCGCGAAGGCGATCGTCGAGGCGACGACGCACTACATGGACGCCGACGTGATTGCCCGTGTCAGCGCGGGCCTCGGCAAGCCGATGTCGGGCATTGCGGTCGGCTCGCTCGCGCAAGCGGAGCTGCTCGCGACGCGGGGCTGGTAAAGGGCGCTCGCTGGGCTCGCGGGACGTGTCCAAGTGTCAGTTACGGCCAATTTTGCGCTGCAGCACTTTCAGTCTGCAATCCTGTTTCGCGACAAGGCTGCTGAGCTGGAGTCCACCCACCTCCGCGAGCCCTTCGGCCCCTTTTTCGAGGAGATCCGCACCTACGTGAGTGGCTGCTTCATGATGTCTGCCGCGACCCTCGAGGCGCTGATCAACGAGCTCTTCTTCTGTAACGTCGAACTCAAGTCCCGTGTGTCAGCTTCGGGTCAAAGGTATTGGAACACCGTTAGTCCAAGAACGAGACGCGAAGCGAGGGACGGTATCGAGAGCAAGGCCGTAATCAAGAAATACGAACACGCCCCTAGCGCTGCTCGCAAGTTCTACCCTTGATCAAGTCGTAAAAGGCAACGCACAGGCACTCGTGGACTTACGGAATACGCTCTTGCACTTTAAGCCCGAAGTCTACGACGAGCCTGGTCGAGCAGCGGGGAATTTGGAGACCCAACTAAGCAAACAATTTTCGACTAGCCCGTTCCCTGACGCCGGAGCCAACTTCATCGCGCTGAAATGCATGAGCGCGGACGGAGCGCGTTGGGCCGTTCAGTCAGCCGCGGAACTGATTCGAGAGTTCGGTCGCAAGGCTCCTCACTGTGAACCCAAGAAGCTGGATGCCTTTATGCATCGAGTCTGGCCTGAGTCTCTGAAGCCACCGCCAGCGCCACGCACCGGTGTGGCTTGGTTACGGACAACCCCAGATTCGACTGGTAGCCGCGTCATGAGGTGAGGAAGGGCGAACCGCAGCCGAATCGGGTAACCTGGACGGGTGCCAACGGTCGTTGTCGAGCTGGACGAGCCCTTGTTTGCTGGTCTGGTGGAGCGGGCTCAGCGCGAGCAGCGTACCGTGGAGGCCCTGCTGGCCCAGTTGGTGGCTGGATTCGTCCAGCCATCCGATGGCAGCGACGTCCGCACAATCGCCGAGGCGCAGATAGCCCGGTACCGCGATGTCTTCGATCGCCTCGCCGAAGGAGGCTGCGTGCTCGCTCGCGACACCGTATCCTCTTCGACAGCATGAGTTGCTGCTGCCCGACCTTCATCTAGCACGATCACGACGCCCTCGTCCGTGATTCGCCGTCGCTCGCCGTTGTCCGCGGGCGGCCCGTTGCTACCTGAAGGAATCCCCCGCTCATGCCGTCCGAATCTCGCCCTGCCCAGCGCGTTGCGCTTTCCTATCATCGCCTCGCCTCGCCGGAGATCGCCCGGCGCATCGTCGCCTCCACCGGCCTCGCGCCGCCGTGCCACGTCCTCGACCTTGGAGCCGGCGAAGGGATGCTCACGGCCGCGCTGCTTGAACGCGGCTTCCAGGTCACCGCGATCGAGGCTGACGCCGCGCTCGTCCGCGAGCTTAACGCGAGGTTCGCCCGCCACCCGCGCCTCACGGTCATCCACGGTGACCTCTTCGCCATCCCCGAGCCATCGGGGCCCTACGCCATCGTTGCGACCCACCGTTTAGCCGGACCGCCGAGCTTCTCCGGGCGCTTACCGCGTCTCCCGCTCGGATGCGCTCCGCGGCGTTGGTCCTTCAACGTGAGGCCGCCTTCCGCTGGGCCGGACTCCCCCACGAGAGCGTCGTGTCTATCCTGACCAAGGCCCGCTTCGACGTGGACATCCGGCTCGCCCTCCGGCGCCGCGACTTCCGCCCCTACGCCGCGGCGGACGCCGTTGTCCTCGGGATGGCCCGCCGGGAGACGCCGCTCCTTCCGCCGAGCGAGGAAGGCGCGTTCGCTGCCTTCGTCCGGCTCGGGTTCGGGCGAGGGCGGGAGAGCCTTCGCAAGAACTTCTCGCCCGTGACACCCTACGAGCGCTTCCGCGAGATCGCCCGCCAACACAACCTCCCGCTGGATGTCACCCCTTCGGAGACACCGCTGGGGGCGTGGCTGGCGCTGTGGGAGGCGTCGAAGGCACAGCGAGGGACCGTATACTCAGATCATGACCACGCGCGAAGCCGTCCACGCCCTCCTCGATCGCGTCAATGACGAGGATCTCGCCGCCGCCGAAGAGGCACTGCGGCCCCTCGTCCCCCTTACGCCCGCCCAGCTCCACGCCATTCTCGACGCGGCTCCTTTCGACGACGAGCCGCTCACGCCCCGCGAGTTGGAACTCGTGGAAGCTGGTGAAGCGGATCTTCGGGCTGGCCGCGTCCGGAGCCAGGCGGACGTAGAGGCGATCATCCGCAACCTGCGCGACCATGATTGAGTGGTCCGACGACGCCCTCGACGAGCTTGTCGCTGCCGCGAGCCAGGGTCGCGCGCAAGGAGAGCGAATCCTCCGGGCGCTACGCGAACTCGATCGGACGGGCCGTGGCGATGTCAAGAAGCTGCAAGGCGGTGATGAGCGTTGGCGCCTCCGCGTTGGTAACTGGCGCGTCATCTTCCGCAAGCAACCAGGCGGAATCGCTGTGACCCGCATTCTCAATCGCCGCGACGCCTACGACGATTAGCCCGTATCGACGACCATCGCCGCCATCGCCGACACGGGGATAGACTGGAGGTTCGATGACCACCCGCGAAGCCGTCCACGCCCTCCTCGACCGCGTCGATGACGAGGACCTCGTCGCCGCCGAGGAGGCACTGCGGCCCCTCGTCCCCCTTACGCCTGACGAGTTGCACGCGATCCTGGATGCGGCTCCTCTCGAGGACGAGCCCCTGAGCGAAGATGAGATCGCCGCAATCGAGCGGGGCATAGCCGACATCGCAGCCGGGCGGGTCCAGAGCGATCGTTACGTCGAAGCACTGTTGGCCTCCCTCAATGGAACAGATTGAGTGGTCGGACCAAGCCATCCAGCAGCTGATTGACCTCGCCGCGCAGAGCCGTCCTCAGGCCGCCAGAGTCCACCGCGCCCTGCGAGAACACACGCAGACAGGACGGGGCGACGTGAAGAAGTTAGAGGGCGCCCTCGCGGGTCAGTGGCGTCTGCGTGCCGGGGACTGGCGAGTTTCGTTTCGTCGCCTCGACGGAGGAAGAATCAGCGTTGTGTCAATCCTCAACCGGCGCGACGCCTACGACGATTAACCCGCTCACCGCGCACTCCGCCGCTTCGCGCGCGCCCCTTTCGGTCGCGCCGGGGCCGTCGCCGGCGCTGACCGCGGCCGGAACGCGCGGATACCCGCTGCCACGAGCAACGGCGGGAACACGAACAGCGCCAACGCAAAGAACACACCCTCTTCGACATCGAACAGGCCCGAGACGAGGTTGTGGAGCAAGACGCTCACCACCATGCCGCCGAACGCCAACGCGGCCAGCCGGACCGCGTGGCGCGTGTCGAACTCGCTGATCAACGTCAGCAGGCCGCGCCCCACCGCGAACAGTCCAGGGATGAACACCAGCCAAAGCATCAGCCCCAGCCACTGCTCGGCGCGGGAGCCCTCACCGGGGTCGACGAGCATCGGGAGAACCACGAACACGCCGATCAGCACCGCCCCAATCGCGACCCAGGGGGCGGCTCGGCGGACGTGGAGCGGCGGCCAGTCACCCATAGTCCCAGTGTCGCCCGGCCGCCGCTGCTCCGGCCACGGTCGACTGTCCGTCGTCACACGTCCTTGGTCCCATGCTCGCGGCTCGGCTCAGGCCTCATCCCTCGTCACTCGTCACTCGTCACTCGTCAGGCATGCCTTCCCATGCCTCGCTCCCGTGCTACACTCCCGCCGCACTGGCTTTCCAGCCAACCTCTTCAAAGGACAGACCATGCAGGATCTCAAAGGGAAGGTCGCCGTTGTGACGGGCGGCGGCAGCGGGATTGGGCGCGCCATGGCGCTCGCCTTCGCAGATGAAGGCATGCACGTCGCGATTGCCGATGTCGAAATGGGCCCGGCCGAGGCAGTCGCCGGCGAAGTGCGCGCCAAAGGCGTGAAGGCGCTCACCGCGAAGGTCGATGTGATGGACCGCAAGGCCGTCGGCGCCCTCGCTGAGCGCGTCTTCGGCGAGCTCGGCAGCTGCGACATCCTCTGCAACAACGCTGGCGTCGTGACCTTTAAGCCGGTCCCCCAGATGAAGGACGCCGACTGGGACTGGGTCGTTGGCGTCGACCTGATCGGCGTGATCAACGGGATGCAGGCGTTCCTCCCGAAGATGGTCGCCTCCAAGCGCGGCGGCCACATCGTCAACACCTCGTCGATCGCAGGCGTCGTGGCGGGCGCTTCGAACGGCATCGCGAGCTACACCACGGCGAAGTTCGGCGTCGTTGGCATGTCGGAGAGCATGGCGATCGACCTCGTGCCCGAGAACATCGGCGTCTCCGTCCTCTGCCCCGGTGGCGTCCGCACCCAAATCGCGGTTGCTGGCCGGAACCGCCCAGACCAGTTTGGCGGGCCCGACGCGGGCAACCGCCCGATGGCGACGGGCATGCAGCAGATGGGCATGGACCCGTCCGATGTCGCGGGGCTCGTCGTCCGGGCCGTGAAGGAAAACCAGCTCTACATCATGACCCACCCGGACACGCGCGCCGCTGTCGAAGCGCGCCGCGACCGGATCCTCGAGGTCTACGACTGGGGTCTGGAGAACATGAAGCAGATCGCGGGGGGCAACTGAGATGCAGGACCTCAAAGGCAAAGTGGCCGTCGTCACGGGCGGCGGAAGCGGCCTGGGCCGCGCGATGGGCCTCACCTTCGCCAACCAAGGGATGCACGTCGCGATCGCGGACGTCGACATGGGCGGCGCCGAGTCGGTCGCCAACGAAGTGCGGGCCAAGGGCGTCAAGGCGATCACCGCGAAGGTCGATGTCACCAACCGCGCCCAGATGGGCGCCTTCGCGGACAAGGTGTACGCGGAGCTCGGCAGCTGCGACGTGCTCTGCAACAACGCTGGCGTCGCCAACTTCAAGCCGGTGCAGCAGTACGAAGACCGCGACTGGGACTGGGTGGTCGGCGTCGACTTGATCGGCGTGATCTACGGGCTTCAGGCGTTTCTTCCGCGAATGATCGAAGCGAAGCGCGGCGGCCACATCGTGAACACGTCGTCGATCGCTGGCCAAGTGCCGCTCGGCAACATCACGAGCTACCACACGGCGAAGTACGCCGTCGTCGGGCTCAACGACAGCCTCGTCATCGACCTCGCGAGCGAGAACATCGGCTCGTCGGTCCTCTGCCCGGGCCTCGTGAAGACGGGCATCGGCCGGTCGGCCCGCAACCGCCCGGATCGGTTCGGCGGGCCGATCGCGATGCCCGACGCGGTGGACGCCGGGATCGAGGCGACCGGGTACGACCCGATGGACGTCGCCGAGCTCGTGCTGCGGGCGGTCCAACAGAACCAGCCGTACATCCTGACCCACCCGGAATTCCGGCCGCAGGTGGAAGCACGCTTCCAGCGAATTCTCGCCGCCTACGACTGGGCCGAGGGCAAGTAAGGCGATTCCGTCCGAGGTCTTTTTCGAGGGGCGCGGCACGATGTCGCGCCCCTCGTTCGTCTTGGCCACCGATTGCGCTTATCTCGCGAGTGTGGCCCGGACAAGCGCCGCCACCGCTGGCGCAACGAGGTCTGATTCAAGGCAGCCTCGCTGGATACGCAACAGGACAGCCGCTGGAACGGGCCGTCCCATCGGGAAGATACGCTTTTCGATGCTCTCCCAAAGCGTGGCCGCCGACGTGAGATCGGCCCTCCGGTAGTGGACGCAAGATGCGCGCTTCAGCTCGTGATACTCCGACGCCTCGACCACCACGCAGCTGGATGAGCACAGGCGCGTTCCGGGCCGATGTGTCGTAAAGCTTACGAGCGCTAGGCGGCCATCCGCCGACTCATCACTTACCACGACCCAGAGGTGGCCATTTACGTCGTAGTTCCAAAACGACTGCCCTAACACTAGCCGAGAACAGCACGAAGAGACCGGTAGCCTTCGGCCCGGTCCTCGACAAACGCTATATCCTCCTCGTCAAACCCAGCGCCTCGCAAGATAAGTCGGTGGTCAACGATCGGTGATTCTCTTTGGCAGTCGTGGAATTCGACGAGATTCAGCACATCCGGAGTGAGGTGGGTGCATTGGGGAGCGTACTTCGCCCACAACTCTGCGAGCGTTTGAGTGTCAAATCGGGCAAGCCTGCGATAATCTGCTCGAGGTGACGCCAATTCCACGCCCCGATCCATCGTCGTTGCTATCGTTGCATTCCACGTCGCAGCCCGCTTCGTCCCGTGAATCAAATCCACGATCTCGACTAAGCCGGCGCCGTAGTCCGTAACGATCATTTGGCCGCCGGTGATCGTCATACCTGTTTCGATGAGCGATTGGCGGTCGGCGAGATACAGCAGGTTCATGAGCATCGCGGCATCGAGCGTGCCGCCGGCGAGCTCCAAGAGGTACGCCGCGGCCTCGGTGGCCTTTTCCTCGTCGAACACAAACTCCACGACGGCGCTCCTCGGCTTCGAGCATAGTCCCGCCGCCGGAGCCCAGTCCACACCCCACGGCTACGAACGCACACGCACCTGACGCGTGCACCAGCGCTCATTGCCGGCGTGGTCGCGGACGCGCGCGCTCACCTCCCAGTACGCACCGCGGCCTCCGAGCAATTCCCAGGACGATCCCGACGGCGCTGGAAGCGCCGGCCCCCAGCGCGGAGCGGGCGTGATCGCCACGATCTCGGCGCTCGCCACGCCAGAGCCGACGTCGGAAGCGCGGACCGTGAGCGTGACCCAGCGCGATTCGCCGGGGCGCGGCCGCGCCGAGACCGCGATCGCGCAGGTCGGTTTCCGGGTATCGACCTTCAGCCAGCCGCTGGGCGGCGTGGCACCCCGCCCCAAGTGGTCGACGCACTCGCCAGGGGGCGAAAAGCGCCGTACGCCCCACGACGAGAGCAACTCCGCCGGTAGGCTGTTCCGGGCCACGCCGGAGCCGGCGTCACCACAGGCAATCCGGATGCGCAGCCGATGGTTGTACCAGCGATCGAGGTCGAGGGGCTCCGCCGCGGCCGAGCCCGGCAGCGCGTTGGCACGCTCGACGGTGACCGCGACGACTGGGGCGTGCCGGTCGATGCGCACCAGCGGCGGGTCGACGGCGAGCGATGCGTTCCCGGCGTTGTCGGCGCACGTCGTGGGCGCCGGGTCGTGGGCGCCGTCTGTGTCGAACAGGTGGTCGGCGGGGATCGTCGTCGCGTCCACTCCGGAACCGCCAGGCTCGTCGACACACGTCCATCGCAGCCACACGGGGCCCGCCGCCCACGCGGGGCTCGAATAGGGCTCGCCGTTCTCGAATGCCAGGCTGAATTCCAGCACGGGCGCTTCAACGTCCGCTGGACCGGCAATCACGACTGGCGGTGGGTCCGCAGAGTTGGAGACGTTGCCAGCGAGGTCGGCGCAGGTCGCGGCGGCCCGGTCGTGGTCGCCGGGGGCGGCGAACGAAGTATCGCCCGGGACGGTTGCGGTATCCACCCCGGAACCCCCGCTATCGGTACACGTCCACCGCAGCGCGACCGGGCCAGCGACCGCCTCCGGGCTTGCGTACCCTGCGCCGCCGGGTTCGAGGGTGAGCGTGTAGCTGAGCACGGGCTTCGTCAGGTCGATGTTCGCGGGCGGCGGGTCCGACGGCTCGGATTCATTGCCAGCGGCGTCGATGCAGGTCGCCGCGGGCAGATCGTGGGCTCCGCCGGTGGCGAGGCGCGTGTCCTCGGGCGCGGAGCTCGGCCCGGAATGCGCGTCGTCGCAGCTCCAATCGATGGTCACCGGCGCACTCGTCCACGAAGGGCTCACATAGCTCCCGAAGCTGAACGTGAGTGCCGGCGGCGTCCGATCGATCCGCACCGTGGTTGGCGAGACACTGACGGGGGTCGACGTTGCGCCTTCGGAGTCCTCGCAGGTCTGCGCCGCGGGGGTGGTGTGCGTCCCGGTTGTCTCATAGTTCGCGTCAGCCGGCTGCCCGGCGACCGTGCGGCCGTCCGCGACCATGCAGCTCCAGCGCAGTCGTACGAACTCGCGCGTCCACCCGCCCTCGTACGCGCGTCCGCCCGCAGTTTCGAGCGTGAAGGTGAGGACCGGGCCGGCCGCTCCCGGAGCGCCGGCGCTTTCGTACGCACCAGCGTCACAGGCGTCACCCGACGGCCGCGGTTGGCGGCGCTGGTCGCCATCGACGCCGGACGCGCACGCCGCGAAGTCAATCGCCGGGCTGCGGCCCGTGCACGCGCTCCCGGGCGAGCCGCTTCCGAGACAGAGCGCGTGGACGCCGCGTTCCAGCGGCGCGAGGTTTGGCGGACCGATCACGTCGCCCGCACCCGCGCCGGAACAGCCAGCAACGTCGCCGAGCAGGTTGCCGCCGAACGAAGTGAAGCTGCCAGCACAATCGGGGCTCCCGCCGGCGCGGGTGTTCCCAGCGAGGATGGTGTTCAGCAGCACGAGCGGCCGGTCCGAACGATTGAGGATGCCGCCGCCGTCGGCCGGGAGATCCGCAGGCTCGCCGTCTTGGTCGGCGTCGGCCGTGTTCGCAGTAATCGTGACGTGCGTCAGCGTGGTGACACTCGACCCCGAAAGGTCCAACGCCCCGCCCCCGCCATTGGTCCAGTTGCCGGAGAACGTGGTGTTCGTGACATCCAAGTTGCCGAAGCCATGCCTGAGCGCGCCCCCCGCGCCGGCGGTCGCGACGTTCGCGGTGAACGCCGAACTGGTGATGGTCAGGTGGCCGTTGCCGGAGATGGCGCCCCCGAAGACCACAGCGGTGTTGTCCGTGAAGCTGCTCCCGGAAATCGCGGCTATGGTCAGCGACGAAAGGCCGACCGCGCCGCCAAACGTCGCCCGATTCCGGCGAAATGTGCTGTCACGGATGTCGAGCGCGAGGCCATCGTCCGTCCCCTGGCAGACGAAGACGCCGCCGCCCGTGGCCCCGGAGACGTTGTCTTCGACGATGACGTTGTCGAGGGTGAGCGTGTGGTTGGCGGCGCATTGCAGGACTCCGGCGCCGCCCACTTCCTCGGGGTCGATGCCGCCGCGAATCGTCAGCCTTTCGAGCCGGATCGGGCCGCCGATCATGTGGAACACCCGGTCCAATCCTGCGGCGTCGATGACCGTCAGGCCGGGCCCAGCGCCTCGAATCGTGAGATTGCCGCGGAGGTCGAGGTCACCGCTGGCGGCGTGGTGCTCACCCTGACCGGCGAGCGCGAGGGTGTACGTCCCCGCAGGAAGCTCGATCAGCTCGGGCGCCGTGCCGCGTGGGCAGGCGTCTTGCGACGTGTCGGTGTTCGCCGCGATCACCGCTTCGCGCAGCGAGCACAATCCGTCGGCCGCGAGCGAATCGGCGGTGGTCGTGACGGTGATCGTGGTGGCGGCGAGGGTTGACGAATCGCGGACCGCAGCAGCCACGACCGCCAGGAGGAACATGGCGAGCATGAAGCCGTACCGGGCCATGGGGTTGGGGGCGCCACCCGCCATCGCCGTAATTCCCATCCGTTCCGAAAGTGGGCGGCATCGTAGCCGAACGCCAGGCCTTTGCAAACCAGATGCGCCCGGAGCCGGCTATTCGTACGCATCCCGGCGCAACACGATCGCGTCGATCCTGAGATCTCCGTCCGGGAGCCGATCGAACGTCACCCGCCAATCGCCAACGCGAAGTCGCCATCCATCCATGCCTTGGAGCTTCTTGACGTCGCCTTCGCCGCGGTCCCTGTGGGCCGAGATCGCCTGCCGGACGCGCTTGGCCGTTCGGAAATCCTTCGCGGCAAGTTCGTTCAACTGGTCGAGCGCCTGGTCGGACCACTGATTCACGGGCGGGACGCCGGCTCGAACCGTGCGAGCATGGCGTCGACGGCCTCATCGGAGTGCCAACGGCCAGCCTTGATCTGCTCCCGCCCGCGAGCGATGGCGCTGAGCTCTTCCGGCGAGAGCACCTCGTCTTCGTCCGAGAAGATGCGGCCAGCGATCCGGTCGAGCGCCGCAAGCGCATCCTCGAGGGCCGACTCCGGCAATGCATCCAGGAGGGCGTGGGCAGATTCGCGAGTGGTCACCCCATCAGTATAGAGGCAGCGGAGGCGGCGCCCGCTACAGCGGGTGCGGACTCACGACTTTCGAAGCGCGCGCCCGGAACCGGCTATTCGTACGCATCCCGGCGGTCACGAATCGCAAGGACCTCCAGTGTGCCGTCCGTATGCCGCGTGTATATAACTCGCCATTTGCCTACCCGCAGTCGCCATTCATCGCGGCGTCCGGCAAGCTTGACGACATCTCCCTGGCGAGTTCGTGCATGGAGCTGCATTGCATCGTTGATCCGGGACGCCTGGTCGAAGTCCAGCCGGGCGATGGCCATCAAGTCGTCAATTGCCCGTGACGACCAGGCGAAGTCAGTCACGTGAACCCGCGAGGGCAGCAAGCATGGCGTTGACTTCGGCCGAGGAGCGGCGGCGACCGGCGCGCACGTCTGCCCAGCCAGCCTCGATGGCATCCACGTCTAATGTCGAGAGCTGCTCATCCACCACCGGTGCTTCATCAAGGGGATCCCGCCCTGCATCAGGCACCCCCGCCATTGCACGGAGGAGGTCAAGCGCATCGTCGAGGGCTGATTCCGGCAATGCATCCAGGAGAGCATGGGCAGATTCGCGAGTCGTCACCCCGTCAGTATAAGGCAGCGAATGCGACGCCCGCCGCGAAGGGCGCCAGGCTAGACGCCTACGGTGGGAGGAGTCCGACTCGCGCCGCCACGACCACGAGGCGCTCCGAATAGTCCGCACCGTCGAAATCACCCGAACAGGTGATCAGCGTGATCGTCTCTGGGGCCGCGCCGCCGGCGATAAGCTCTGGCATCGGGATGGTTTCGACGTCATAGAGCGTCGAGCTCAGCACCGTGTAGAGCAGGGTGACGCCATTTTCGAGCCGGAGCGCGACGGGGTCGCCGGACTGAAGGGTGTGCAGGTCGAAGAAGACCGCGGGGCCGCGCCGGATGAAGTCGTAGTGACCGGAGAGGACCGCATTCCCGGGCCGCCCCGGTGGCGACGTGAACCCGTACCACGCGATCTCGTCGGGTCCATCCGGGCTGTCCATCCGCGTCCCGCCCTCGATCAGCCCTTTCACGGTGATCGGGGCGTTGATCGCGAGCCCGCCGATCACCAACCGTTCCGGCGGCGAGTCGGTCGAGAGCGCCCTGGCCGGTGGCGGCGGGGTCGGGGTCGGGGAAGGTGTGGGCGTCGGCGTTTGCGTCGGCCGGATCGTCGGAGTGGCGGTTGCCGTCGCAGTTGGCGAAGGGGGCGCGATGACGGGTTGGACCGTCGGGGTTGGTTCCGGCACGGCGGGTGGAGGTGCTTCGTCCGAGCTGAAAATGCCGAGCGCGAACATGACGCCGAGCACCGTGGCCGCAACGCCGACAGCGCCTCCGCCAGCAATCGCACCGACCCCGAGGCCGCCGCCAGCCCCCGTGGCGCCACCTGCGCCGCCTCCGCCCGCGGCCCCTGCTACCAGACCAGCGCCAGCGCCCGCACCGGTGCCGGCGCCAACCGCCGCGACGCCCCCGGCGATCGAGGCCAAGAGCCCCGCCTTGAACGCGGCCGCCGCAGGGATGGGGACGAGCGCCGCCAGGATCACCTCTGGGGCGAGGAGGCGCGATTCGGCCGCCTGGCATTCGGCGCAGCCCCGCGCGTGGCGCCGGACGATGCTGGCGACGTCGGGGCCGAAGTTCGGGTTGCCGGCTAACGCGAGTCGCCGGCCAAGCTCGGGACATTGCGTGCCGCCAAACCGGGAAAGGAAAAGCGCAGCCGTCGCCTCCTTGAGTGACGCCTTCGCGCGGTTCAGCAACACGGCTGCGTGGTTCTTGCTCACCTCGAGGGCCTCGGCGATCTCCGGCGAGGTGAGCCCCTGGCGGACGTGGAGGTCGAGGACCGCGTACTCTCGCCGGTCCAGCCCGGCGGCTGCCTCCCACACGAGGCGCCCCGCCTGGGCGGCCTCGAGCGCCGATTCAGGTTGGCCGAGCCGGTCGTCATCGACGAGGTCCAGGCTGGGCGGACGGCCGTCGTCGTCGCCGCCTGGCGGAGGCTGGTCCAGCGAGATAGCCCGGCCGCGGCCACGGATGCGGTTCATCGCCGTGTTGTGGGCGATCGCGAACAGCCAGCTCTTGAACCGCTCGGGCTGTTCCAGGTTTCCCATGCCGCGCATCGCCTTCAGGAAGGTGTCCTGCGTGGCGTCCTCCGCCTCCTGACGGTCACGAAGCGTCCGGAAGAGGAAGTCGAACACGCTATCAACGTATCGGGAGTAAAGCTCGGCCAGGGCTTCCTGCTCACCAGCGGCGGCCCGGAGGACAAGGGCGGCATCGGTCAGGGGAGAGGCACTGATTCCGGCGCCGCTGCTAGTCACGGGTGCTCCCAGATCGCGGGTCCCCATAGCGAACCCCACTCCGTTTCGTTAAGACACCGGGGGCGGCCTCGGATTACAAGCTTATCGCACGCAGCGCCGCTCCGTGTGGGGGGGAAAACGGTTGCAGTGTTACGCCGGAAGCAGCCATGGCTGAGCGGAGGCAGTAGATTCGTCAGAGATAGCAATACGCCCACGTGCGCTGCCGGGGGCGTGGTTGGTCGAGGCGTCGCCGTGCCAGGGAGGGGGCCCCATTCGGGGAAGCATCCGAAGGGTTCCCTGGCACG
>JBJXFX010000020.1:0-12368 GCA_046152925.1 Dehalococcoidia bacterium | reverse complement strand
GTCCGCGTCTTCCTCGGCGAGAAGAAGGCGGCGGCGGGCGTCATCCCCGGCCACGAGATGGCGGGCGAGGTCGCGGAGGTCGGGCCGGGGGCGGCGGCCAAGGTGGGCGAGGTCGTCTCGCTTTGCCCGATCAAGTGTTGTGGCGTCTGTTCGTTCTGCCGCGATGGCTACCGGAACCGCTGCCCGTCGCGAGTGACGTTGGGGTATGACATCGACGGGGGCATCGCGGAGTACGTCAAGGTGCCGCGCGAGCTCGTGAGCATGGGGCACCTCTTGCCGATGGACGCGAGCGTCGCCCCGCACCTGCGCGCGTTCTTGGAGCCGCTTGCTTGCGTGGTGAACTCGATCGAGTCGATTGGGGTGCGGGCTGGGTCGCCGCTGGCGATCGTCGGGGGCGGGCCGATGGGCCTCGTGCACCTGATCGTGGGCAAGCTCTATGGCGCCGGGCCGATTTTGGTGGTCGAACCGGAGCCGGCCCGGCGCCAGGTCGCGCTCGAAGTGGGCGCTGACGCCGCCTGCGCGCCGGAAGAGGCGCGCCAGGTTGGCCGCGACCTGACCGGCGGCGAAGGGTTCCCTTCGGTGGCGATGGCCGTGGGTTTCGCGGATGCGACGCCAACGGCGCTCGACCTCTGCCGCAAGCTCGGGACGATCAACCTGTTCGCGGGCTTCCCGCCGGGGTCGGCGCATTCGCTCGACCTGAACCGGGTGCACTACGACGAGGTCCGCATCCTGGGGACGCAGAACGCGCCGTTTCCGCTCTACGCCCGCGCCGCGACGATGCTGCCGAAGCTGACGGCGATCGACCGCGTGATCACGAACCGCTACTCGCTCGCGGACGCGGCGGCCGCCTATTCGGCGCGGCTCGGCAAGGACGGGCTCAAGTCGGCGGTGGTCATGGTCTGACCGCGTAGCGCGGCTCTCGGCGAGAATGCGGGGAAGCTCGACCGCAGGAGCCACGCTTTGGCCATCTCTGACTTCTCGCTCACCGGCAAAGTCGCCATCGTCACCGGAGGGAGCCGCGGTATCGGCCGTTCGGTGGCGATCGCGCTCGCCGAACAGGGCGCGGACGTCGCGATTGCCGCGCGCAAGCCGGAATCGCTCGAAGAAGCGGTGGCGGCGGTCAACGCAACGGGGAGGCGAGGGATCGCCGTGCCGACAAACGTCCGTGACATGGCCGCGTTGCAGAACCTGGTCGACGAGACGAAGAGGCAGCTCGGCCGGGTCGACATCCTCGTCAACAACGCGGCGACGAACCCTGCGTTCGGGCCGATCCAGAACATCGACGAGCGGGCCTGGGACGCGATCATGAACACGAACGTGAAGTCGTTGTTCTTCCTTTCGAAGTTCGCGCGCGCGGCGATGCTTGAGCACGGCGAGGGTGGCGCGATTATCAACGTGAGCTCGACCGGCGGGTTCCGGGCGTCGGACGTGATCGGCGGCTATTCGATTTCGAAGGCGGCCGTGATCATGGTGACGCAGGTCGGCGCGAAGCAGTGGGGCAAGGACGGTATCCGCGTGAATTGCATCGCGCCGGGGCTGATCAAGACGGAGTTTTCGCGGGCACTCTGGGAGAACGAGGGCATCCTGAAGGGGGCGACCGAGGGCAGCGCGTTGCGCCGGATCGGCCTGCCGGAGGAGATGGCGGGCGCGGTCGTCTACTTCGCGAGCCAGGCGTCGTCGTTCACGACGGGCCAGACGCTTATCCTGGATGGCGGCCAGCTGATTTAGGCCGCGAGGCGCGCATGGGACTGTTGTTGAAGCCGATCACGTGGCCGCTGGGGCTGCTGTTCCGGCTGGTGAAGAAGCTGGTCCGGTTTGCCGCTATCTCGGTGCTGATTGGTGCGGTGCTAATGGTGCTCGACACGGTGCTGCTGCAGGACAAGCGCCGCCGGGAGTAGCTCAGAGCCGGTAGACAGGCCCAGCGGGGTCCGTGCGATAGACGAGATGATGGCCGGCGCAGTCGACCAGGAGGTCGAGCTTCTCCAAGACGACCTGTCCGACGAGTGCCCGGGCACCGGGGGGGCCTACGACGCAATCGAAGTTGCGCGTCTGCCCGAGGAGCTGGAGGGCGACTGGCCCAGCGACGGGGAGGCGCTCGCGGCGGCGGTTCGCGTACTCGGCCGAGAGACTCTCGAAGTATGGCAGGCCCAGCCGAGCGACGAGATCTTCGCCGAGGTAGAGTTCCGTGGTGCCGATTTCGATCAGCGCGGACACGGCCTCCCTGCGGACATCGGCTGGTGCTATCTCACCCGCACGGGCGCGGTAGGCGTCGAAAGCATTCTCCAGGAAGATCTCGACGACAACTTCGCCCACGAACGTGTCACATCCTTTCCCGGTTTGGAAGCTCGGTTCGACGACGACAACCATGCGGCAACTCTACCGGATTCAGCGAGGACGGGTCTCGTCGAGCGGTTACGAACGGTAGCGCGTCATCCCGGCTGAGTCTGTGCGGGAGATGAGACGTTGGTTCTTGCAGTCGACCAGGAGATCCAGGCTCTCCAGCACAATTTGACCCAAGAGCGGGCGAGCACCTCGCGCACCGACGAAGCAATAGTGCCCACGGGCCCGGCCTTCGAGGCTCAGGTACACCGATTCGGCGATGGGCCGCTCGGTCACTCGCCCGTCCGCGAACTCAACCTCCGTCGACCCAGTGAGGTCCAAGCCCAGCGTTTGGACGACCGCCTCCGGGAGGATGAGCGCCGTCGCGCCGGTGTCGACCAACGCTTCGACCAACAGCTGACGCACGCCTTCCGGCCGAAGCACTCCTGTCCGCACAAGGTGCCGGTCGAACGCGTTCTCCAGTAGGACTTCGACGACGACTTCGCCCATGGATTCCGATGGCTCCGGCAGGGTTGGTGCGGGGTGTGCTTCGACGACAGCATGACGGCACTCTACCGGATTCAGGCGAGGACATGCCGCAGCCGGGCCTCGGCGGTCGCGAGGCGGCCGAAGCCCGGGCGCTCGCCCACGCCGGCGGCGGCGAGCGCGTCCAGGACGCGGGCGTGGTGGGCGACATCTTCCACTTCCAGGAGCAGTTCCACCGCAGCGACGCCGATCGGGAGCCCGGGGAGCTCGCGGTTGTGTTCGACTTCGAGGACGTTCGCGCCTTGGGTGGCGAGGATGGCGGTGAGCATCGCGAGTTGGCCCGGCGTGTCGGCGACCTCGACCGTGAGCCGCTGGTAGCGCCCGGCGTCGCTGAGGCCGTGGCGGACAACGGCGCCCAGCGTGTTGATGTCGACGTTGCCGCCCGAAAGCACCGCAACGCACGGGCCTGCGCTCGGGCGGACGGCGCCGCCCAGGAGGGCCGCAACGGCGAGCGCGCCCGCGCCTTCGGTGACGAGCCGGGCCCGTTCGAGGAGGAAGACCATCGCGTCGGCGATCGACTCCTCGGGCACGGTGACAACGTCGTCGACGTAGCGCTGGATGAGGGCGAAGGTCCGCTCCGAGGGTCCGGAGACGGCGACGCCGTCGGCGAGGGTCCGGCGCGGCTCCACTCGTGTCAGCTGGCCGGCCCGGAGCGAGGCGACGATCCCCGGCATCGCCCCCGACTGCACGCCGACGACACGCACCGACGGGCGCGATTCTTTCACGGCGACGGCGACGCCCGCGAGAAGCCCACCGCCGCCCGCCGGGACGACGACGGTCGCCACGTCTGGGAGTTGTTCGAGGATCTCGAGGCCGCCCGTGCCCTGGCCGGCGATGATGTGGTCGTGGTCGAAGGGCGGGACGAAGAGCTTACCCTGCTCGGCGGCGATCGCTTGAGCGATCGCTCGCGCTTCATCGAGAGACTCCCCGGAGGCGATGACCGTGGCGCCGTAGGCGGCGGTTGCGCGTCGCTTGGCGAGCGGGGCATAGGCTGGCATGACGATCGTCGCGTCGATGCCGCGGGCTTGGGCGGCGAGCGCGACGCCCTGGGCGTGGTTGCCAGCGCTCATCGCGACGAGGCCGCGCTTGGCATCGGCGGCGCCCATTTGAAGGACAAAGTTCAATGCCCCGCGCGCCTTGAAGGAGCCGGTGCGCTGGAGTTGCTCGCATTTGAGGTGGACGGGGAGGCTTGCGCGTCCGCTGAGCGCGCGGGATGGCCAGAGCGGCGTCGTGCGGACGACGCCGGCGATTCGGTCCCGTGCTTCGGCGATCGAGGCGAGGGTCACGGGCATGGTGTCACCGCCGCCAGATCTTGCGCCGGTCCCAGCAACGGCCACAAATACTGACGCGCCGTTCGATGAGGATGCGGCCTTCGCGAAATGGGTAGACGCGCTCGTGCAGGTGCAGTCCACAGAAGTGACCCTGGCAAAGCGAGCATTGGTCCGGCGGGTGCGGGCCGCAATCTTCAACGCCGCAGAGCCCGGCGGCGTTCCTCTGGGATACGCGTGTGCGATAGACCAGGTGCGCGGCGAGGTCCTCTTGCTTGCGACGGCAGGATTCGCGCTTGCAAACGGCCTCGTAGCCTTCGACTAGGAGCTTGTGGAGCGAGCAGAAGCGCCGGCCACAGTACTGACAGCTCTCCACCACCGCACCATGGCAGCGATGAAAGCGGCTCCCGATCTGGCATTCTCCCTGCGCCATCGACCTGGGCCCCCCGAAGCCCGACTACGCGTGCTGGATGATGTAGAGCATATTGCCGTCAGGGTCCTTGAAGCCCCGGTAACGGAACTCGCCGGGCTCGCCGACGATCCCGCCTTCGAAGATGACCCCTTTCGTCTCCAGCGCGGGGCCTGCGGCTTCGATGTCATCGACTTCGAACGAGAGGTGGTCGAGGCCGATGGGGTCGTCGTAGTAACTCGTCGAACGTCTGACGGCGCCGCCTGTCTTCGATTCAAAGATATAGAGCGCGACATCGGCGAGCTTGCACGAACCTTCGCCATCGCTGACTTCGCCGTCGAAGCCAAGGACGTTGATGTAGAACTCGAGCGAGCGTCGCGCGTTGGCGACGGCGATGCCGATGTTGTCGAGCCGTTTCAGCACGGTGGCGCCCCCTCCGGTCTGGGTGTGTGGCACTCTACCGAGATGACGCCGCCGCCGCCAGACGCTTCGCGATCAGGCAGGACGCCCGCAAGCGCATTCGTCCGCCTCTGGGAGGAAGTGTTGCGCGACTGCGAACTCGAACGGGTCCGCCAGGAGCCCGTGGGGCGGCTTGCGGCGTTGGCTGGCGAGGTCGAGGTACGGTTTCTCGTTGCCGAGCACGCGCGTATCCAGACCCAGTGGGATGCGATCCGTGAGACGGACGCCGGGGACGTCAGCGACGACTACTGGCGGATGGCGACCGCCCTGGTTGCGGTCATCGCCCAGTCCGGGCCGGTTGCCGACGACGCGCTTCGCGCGGTCGTTGGGGACCTTTCCGGGCCGGACCGGAAGTCCGCCGCGATGCTGTTGGAAGCGAGGCGGTCGAGGGCGACGGCGGAGTGGCTCGGCGCCGCGATTGCGGGCGAAGAGGACGCGGCGGTCCGGGCGGCGTTGCAGCGGGCCTTCGAGACCTCAGTGCGCGAGTCATGGTGGCGGAGGTGGCTTCGCTGGGCGTTGACGCGGTCGGCCCGGTAAGCATGGACCGTTGGCCGTTTGCCCAGGCTCGCTGCTCTCCGGTATGTTTCGCCCATCTTCCAGGAGGCAATGGATGGCAGACGACGAGTCCCTCATCACCGATGAGATGCGCGCGACAATCGGCAAGCGCGGCGACGTGACCATCAGCGAAGTCGATAAGCTCCAAGTCCGGATGTTTGCCCGCTCCGTCGGGCACGTGGACCCCATCTACTACGACGAGGACGCCGCAAAGGCCGCGGGCTATCGCAGCCTGCCGTGCCCTCCGGGCTACCTCGGCACGCCGATCTACGACCCGCGCTACAACGACCCGACCTTCGGCGGCCGGCGTGGCGGCGGCGGCGGCCCGATGGGTGGCGCAGGCCCGCAGCCGCGGCGCCAGCTCAAGCGCATCCTCAACGGCGGCACCGAGATCGAATACTTCGACGACATCTGCGCTGGCGATGTCCTTGAGTCCGTCAGCTACACGTCGGACATCCAGGAACGCAAGGGCGGCATCGGCGAAATGCTGATCACCACCTCGAAGACCGAGTACAAGCGCCAAAGCGACGGCAAAGTCGTCGCGATCATGACCGGCACGGGCATCCGGTACTAAGGAGCGATTCGATGGCTGTGACGTGGGAAGAAGTGAAGGAAGGCATGGACCTTCCCATCCTGAAGAAGAACTGCAGCACGCAGCAGCTCGTCCAGTGGGCTGCGGGCTCAGGCGACTTCTACCAGATCCACTACGATAAGGACTTTGCGGTCGGGACGGGCCTGAACAACATCATCGTCCACGGCGCGTTGAAGAACGCGTTCCTCGGTCAGCTCGTCCACGACTGGGTTGGCAACAACGGCCGGATCAAGAAGTACGGCTGCAGCTACCGCGGCATGGACGAGCCGAACAACGACATCCTTTGCAAGGGCAAGGTCGTCCGCAAGTACGAAGAGGGCGGCGAGAAGCTCGTCGATGTCGAGTGCTGGACCGAAAAGGCCGACGGCACGAAGACGACGCCGGGCTCCGCCACGGTGAAGCTCTTCAAGTAGGGCGTTCCAGCCCCGGCGAAGCCTCCCGAGCGGGCACGAGGACGCAGTCTTCGTGCCCGCCGTTGTGTGTGGCTGACTGAGAAAGGTGGATTTGCGATGGCAGGACTTCTCGAAGGCAAGGTCGTGGCGATGACGGGCGCCGGCCGCGGTATCGGCCGCGAATGCGCCTTGCTCGCCGCGAGCGAGGGCGCGCGCGTGGTCGTGAACGACCCCGGCGTCAACCCAGACGGCTCCGGCAACGACGATGGCCCGGCCGCCCAAGTCGTCGCCGAGATCAAGGCGGCTGGCGGCCAGGCGGTCGCCAACTTCGCCGACGTCTCGACGATGGACGGCGGCGAAAGCGTGATCAAGACGGCGCTCGACACCTACGGCCGGCTCGATGGCCTGATCAACCTCGCGGCCATCCTCCGCGACCGGATGGTGTTCAACCTGACGGAGCAGGAGTGGGACGACGTGATCCGCGTCGACCTGAAGGGCCATTTCACCACGTTGAAGCCGGCCTCGGTGCTCATGCGGCAGCAGCGTTACGGCCGGATCATCAACTACAGCTCGGTCTCCGGCTTGCAGGGCAACTCTGGCCAAGCGAACTATGGTGCGGCGAAGGCTGGCGTCGCCGGGCTGACGCGCGTCGCCGCGCGGGACCTCGGCCGCTACGGGATCACGGTGAACTGCATCGCCCCGGGCGCTTCCACCAGGCTGACAGCGACGGTGCCGCAGGCGAGCCGCGATTTGCGCGCGGCTCGGGGCATCGCCGGTGGGGGCGGACCCGCCCCGGCGACCCAGGCCGCCGCCGAGGCCGCCGCTGCGATGCGCGGCCCGGACATGGTCGCCCCGATGACCGTCTACCTCCTCCTCGATGAGGCGTGGAACATCAACGGGCGCATCTTCCAGGTGGCCGGCGGCTCCGTGGGCTTGCTCGCGGACCTCTACCCGCCGATGCGCAACATCTTCAAGAACGGCAAGTGGACGTTGGACGAGCTGCGCACGGTGGTGCCCCAGCAGCTGATGCAGGGCATCCAGAACCCGGCACCGCCGCCCGCGGAGATCCAGGTCCCTGGCCGGGATTCCTGAGTTCCCACGAGCGACATGCGAAAGGCCTGGCGGACAGCCAGGCCTTTCTGTGTGGTCGATCGCAAAGGGCGCGTTAGCCGCGCGGAAGGCCAAGGCCGCGCGTGGCGATGATGCCCCGCTGCACTTCGCTGGTCCCACCGGCGATGGTCGAAGAGACGGCCTGGACGTAGCCCACGCTCGAGCGGTTGCGGAGGTTGCCGTGCATCCCGAAGAGGTGCATGGAGAGCAGTGCGATCTTCTGGCCGAGCTCGCTCGAATAGAGCTTGCACATCGAGGCTTCGTGGTTCGGGATAAGGCCGTTCGCCTGCATCGAAATCACGCGGTAGCTGAGCATCTTCGCGACTTCCGCCTCGATCCAGCGGTCGGTGAACTCGTGGCGGACGCTGGCACGGTTCGTGAACGACGCGCCCGAGCCGGCCTTCTTCGCCTGACGGAGGAGACCTTCAAGCTGCTTGCGCACGCCGATCGCCGAGCCGATCGAGCTGCGTTCGAAGTCGAGCGTGGTTGTGCCGACATACCAGCCGCGGTTCTCGTCGCCGAGCCGGTTCTTCACGGGCACGCGGACGTCCTCGAAGAAGACCTCGTTGAATGACTGGAGGTTCGCCATCGTGGTCAGCGGCCGGACGGTGACGCCGGGGCTCTTCATGTCGACCAGGAGGTAGGTGATGCCGCGGTGCTTCGGCGCATCCGGGTCGGTGCGGACAAGCATGTACATCCAGTCGGCGAACTGGGCCCCGGTCGTCCAAATCTTCTGGCCGTTGACGACGTAGTCGTCGCCATCGCGGACGCCGCGCGTCTGGAGCGAGGCGAGGTCGGAGCCGGCGCCGGGCTCGCTATAGCCCTGGCACCAGATCACTTCACCACGGAGGATCTTCGAAAGGTGTTCTTCCTTCTGGTCCTCGGTGCCGTGTTCGATGAGCGTCGGGCCGATCATCATTACGCCGAAGCCGCCCACGTTCGAAGGGACGCCGGCCTCGGCGAACTCCTCGTTCATGACGAACTGGTTGACGACGGACATTTCGGCGCCGCCGTATTTCTTCGGCCAGCTCGGGGCGATCCAGCCCTTTTCGGCGACGCGGTCGCGCCACTGCTTAACGGCGCCCATGCGGCCGAACATGCCACCCTCGGCGTCATCCGCGGATTGGGCGAAGACGCTCTTGTTGGCGTCGATGAAGGCGCGGACTTCGGTGCGCCAGGTCGCTTCGGTTGGGCTGTCGCCAAGGTTAATGGGCATGCGAAGAGTCCTCCAATGGCCAGGTAGAGCGCCCGTTATTGTCCGAGCGGGCGCTCCAAGACGCTATTCATGGGAGTCGAATCGATAACGCGGATCCTGGAGGCCAACGCTTACGCGGGCTGACCTGTGCGTGGTAGGCTGCGCGCCACTCAACCCGAGAGGTGGGCAGGCCGCCGTGGCATTGAACCGTCGCATGACCTCGATGGACGCCAGCTTCCTCTACTTCGAGGGCCCCCAGACCCCGCTGCACATCGGCTCGACATCGCCGCTGGACGGGCACCTGTCGCGCGAAGAGCTCATAACGCACATGGCGGGCCGGATGGAGCGCATCCCGCGCTACCGGCAGCGCGCGGGCTTCGACACCTTCAACGTTGGCCATCCGGTCTGGGAAGACGACCCGGAGTTCGACCTTGGCCGGCACATCGAAGAGCGACGGCTGCCGGAGGGCGCGGGGGAGGCGGAGCTCCTCGCCACGATCGCGGACATCTTCGCGGGGATGCTCCCGCGGGACCGGCCGCTCTGGAAGATGGTGCTTATCCAAGGCCTGCCTGAGGGACGCACGGCGGTGGCATCGTTGGTGCACCACTGCATGGTCGACGGCGTCAGCGGGATCGAGTTGCTCGCCGCCATCACCGACCTCCAGCGCGAGGCGCCCCAGACGGAGCCAGCGCCATTTCGCCCCGCGGCCGCGCCAGACCCGATGGAGCGCGCGCGTGACGCTTGGTTCGACACCCTCCGCCAGATGACGACGGCCGCGAGCGACGCGATGCGCCGCACCTTCGACCCGCAGGTGCAGATCCGCGAGATGCAGACGATCTCGCGGGCGCTGAGTTCGGCGGCGCCGATGATGATGCAGCCCGCGCCGGCCACACCGTTCAACCGGCCGGTGGGTGGCGGACGATCCTATTCGATGCTCCCAATGCCGTTCGCCGAGATCCGCGGCGTGCGCTCGGTTGTCGGCGGCACGATTAACGATGTCGTGCTTTCGACGCTGGCAGGCGGACTTGGGGCCTATTTGCGCGGGCTCGGAGTTGCCACAGACGGGATGGAACTGCGGGTGATGGTGCCCGTGAACGTGCGCTCGGACGCGGACAAAGACGCGCTCGGCAACCAGGTGTCGATGTTCTTGGTGCCGCTCCCGGTTGGGATCCTCGACCCCGTCGAACGTCACCAGGCGCTGATGGCGAAGATGGGGGGCCTGAAGGAGGCGAACCAGGCCGGCGGCTTCGCGATTTTGTCGAAGTTGAGCGAGCAGGTGCCGCCCGTGCTCCAGGCGATGGCCGGGATGTGGACGCCGCAGGTGCAGCCGCTGTTTAACTTGGTCTGCACGAACGTGCCGGGGCCGCAGGTGCCGCTGTACCTGGCGGGCCGGCGCCTGGAGGGGCTGTGGCCGCTCGTCCCGTTGGCGATGGGCCTCGGGTTGGGGGTGGCGCAGACGAGCTACAACGGTGTCCTCTACTGGGGCGTCGCGACGGACCCGGCGCTGGTCGCGGACGCCGGCACGGTGGTGAGGGAGATCGGGGCGGCGTTCGAGGGGCTGAAGGCGGCGGCGCTGGCGATGGCAGCGCGCGCCTGACTTCGGAGTTGCCCCACGGACGAATCAACCGACACCAGGGAATCCTCGTGTAGGATCGGCGCGTGCCTCGCGTCGTGATCCTGGCGGGCCCGAATGGGGCCGGTAAGTCGACCATTGCGGAGCAACTGATCCGGGATGCGTTCGCGATCGAGTACTTCGTCAACGCCGACTCTCTGGCATACGGGCTCGCACGGTTCAATCCCTGGAAAGTGCGCGGTGACGCGCGCAGGGTCCAGGACGACTGGTTGGCAGAGCTTCTGACTCGTGACGAATCGTTCGCATTCGAGACGACGCTCGCGAGCGCGCGCTGGACGGGCTGGATCGATCGATTCCGCCAAGCCGGCCTCAGTTGAACTGAGCTTCGTCTGGTTGCGTTCGGAAGAGTTGGCGCTGGCCCGCGTTCGAGCCCGAGAACTCGCTGGCGGACACACTGTACCTGACGAGGTGGTCGTCGGCAGATACACCCAAGGCATTCGCAACCTGGTACGTTTGTACCTGGACAAGGTTGACGTATGGCGCGTGTACGACAACTCACCCGGGGCCCTGCGCCTCGCTGCTGAGGGCGGCCGGGGACACGCTCCTGCCATCTATCATCCCCCAGTCTGGCAGCGAAATTGTTGAGCAAGCTGAATGACAACTCCTCTACCGTTCGACGAAGAATTGGAAGCAGCCCAGAGGGCCGTCCGGCGGGCACTCGAACGGCATGCTGCACTTGGACAGGTCGTCGCTGTTGACCGGGGCAACGGCGTCGAAGTACTCCCAGCGGCGGTCCTGCTCGCCGAACTGGACGGCACGGCGGGCGAGCGCCCGTCGACTCCATCCGCTCTCCCGGCCAAGCGTGCGAATGGCCCCTCCCCGAAGCCGGCGCTACGAGCGCCCGAGAAGAGCTTGGCCGCTTCAGCAACTGCGCCGGGGCTTTCACGCAAAGGGGCTCGAGGGAAGCGCTGAGGCGATTCCCTGAGCATGCACTCGAGTCCAACACGGACCCGCGGGAGGGCTACTCCAAGACGCCTTCCGCGAGCAGGTCCCCCAGCTCCGTCTCGGTGTAGCCCAAGAGGTCTCGATACACACGCTCGTTGTCTTGGCCGAGGGTGGGGCTCGGGCGCTCCGGATAGAGCGGCGTCCCGCTGAGGTGATAGGCGGGGCCGTTCCAGTCGGCGTCGCCGATGACAGCGTGGCGCGTCGGCCAGTAGTGGCCGCGGGCGCGAAGCTGCGCGTCGTGCTCGACGTCGGCCATGCTTGCGACGGGGTACGCAGGGACGCCCGCCCCCTGGAGCTTCCCGGCGAGCGCGTACTTCTCCTGGGTCACTGTCCACGCCGAAATCGCGGCTTCGAGCGCGTCTTCGGCGGCGCGGCGGCCTTCGAGCGTAGCCAACGCCGGGTCCGCGAAGCTCGGGTCGCCAATCAGCGCCGCGAGGCGCGCCCAGTCGGTGTCGTCGCGGACGGCGATCGCGATCCACTCGTCCTCGCCTGCGGTGGGGAAGACGCCGTGAGGGGCCATTTCGGGGTGGCGGTTGCCAAGCGCCGGCCGCTGCTCGCCGTTGACCGTCTGGCGGAGGACTTCGGCGTCGAGCGCCCAGATGCAGCCCTCGAGTTGCGAGAGGTCGATGCGTTGGCCTTCGCCCGTCATCCGCCGATGTTCGATCGCTGAGAGCAACGCCGTCGCCGCGAGGTGGGTGGCGACCCAGTCGGTGTAGGCCACGCCCGTGCCCACGGGTGCGCGGTCTGGCCAGCTGGTGAAGTGCGTAAAGCCGACCGTCGCTTGGAGGACGAGCCCGAAGCCGCGAAACAGCGCGTGGGGCCCGCCGGCCCCTTCCATGGAGCAGGAGAGATAGATGATTGAGGGATTGACCGCCCGCACGTCGTCGTAGGAGAGTCCGACGGAGTCGAGGAAGCCCGGCGTGAAGCTCTCGACGAGGACGTCCG
>JBJXFX010000013.1:0-27230 GCA_046152925.1 Dehalococcoidia bacterium | reverse complement strand
TGCGAAGGCATGAGGCACGAGGCGTGAGGCATGAGGAGGTGTCCGATGGGGGCGATCGCTGAGCGGCTCGGCATCGAGATCGACGGCATCGGCGATCGGGAGCGGGTCCCGGCGTTGGCCGAGGTGGAGGCGCTGTGGGAGGCGCACGCGGAGCTGCGGCGGGACATGGAGCGGCTGCTGAAGGGCGTGGGGCAGTCGGGGACGTGTTCGGCGTGCAGCGCGCCGATCTTCTGGCTGCTGACGAAGAACCACCGGGCGATCCCGTACACGCTGGCGGGGAAGCCGCACTTCGCGGACTGCCCGAAGGCGGACCAGATGCGGAGGCGGGCGCGATGAGCGCGAAGACGCCGGGCCGGCCTCCGCATCTGGTGGGGTTTGGGGAGTTGGCGATGGCTGCGCAGGTGGCGCCGCCGGCGGCTGACGACCCGATGACGGCGCGGACGACGCTGGCGCAGGCCGTGGCGGAGGGCCGGTGCGAGTGCGAGGGGTGCGGGGCGTGCCGGGGCCAGCGTGGGTACCCGTGTTCGATGCTGCGAGAGGGGCTGTGCCGGTGGTGCGCGGCGGAGAGGAGGCGAGGGTGAGCGAGTCTATCAACGAGGTACGGCTGAGCGGGCACTTGGGCAGCGACCCGGAGATGCGGTACATCGCGAGCGGGACGGCCCTGACGACGTTCAGCGTGGCCGTGACGGAATACCGGCCGGACGGGTCGGCGAACGCATCGGGGCAACGGACGCTGGTCGAGCGCACGCATTGGATCCGGGTGACGACGTGGGCGCAGTTGGCGGAGGAGCTGGGGCCACGGCTGCGGAAGGGCGACCTGGTGGAGGTCGAAGCGCGCCTCGAGTCACGGTCGTGGGACGTCACGGACCAAGCCGGGCAGCCGGTGTATCGCGCTGACGGCCGGGTGGAGAAGCGGTACGACCTCGGCATCGTGGCGCGGCGAGTGAGGCATGAGGGGGCGTGGATCGACGGGCGGCGTGCGGGCAGCCGTGCGGCCCCACCGGCTCAGCGTGGGCCCGACCCGCGCTACGAGAGCGGCTATGCGCCGGGGGCGGGCCCCGCACGAGGGGTGCCGGCCGACCCGCCGGGCGCGAGCGACGCAGACGACTTGCCCTTCGAGTAGGGCGTTCAGCGACGGGAGGAGATGCGATGGCGACGATTTTGGTGGAGGGCGTGGGGAACGGCGGGGCGTTGGTGCGGAGCCCAAACATCCCGCCGGCCGCGCCGTGTTACGCGCGCACGTGGACCGAGGTGCTGCATCTGATGATGGAGCTCAACGAAGAGGTCGGGCTGGACATCGTGGAGCCGCTGGCAATGGTCGAGGTGCGGGACACGGGGTTGGACCATGTGGACCTCGAGCGGACGGCGCGGCGTGTGGTGCGGGCGTTGCGGGCGATGCCTCGGCGGCCTTCGGCGGAGGGGAGCGACGAGCTGATCGCGGGGATCGTGGAGCTGGAGGGGGTGTTGCTGGGGGCCGAGGCCCGAGGCCCGAGGCCCGAGTTTCGAGGTGATCGATGAGTAGCGAACTGGCTAGCCCGCCGTCCGATCGAGCACCGGTGCTCGCGGACGGGATGGTGAGCATCGTGCAGGGCGTCGATTGGCTGATGTTCCCGGTGGAGCTGTGGCCGCGCTTCGTGGCTGAAACGTCGGCGCAACCATGACCGAGCGCCGGGTATGGACGCCGCGCGATTGGGCGCGGCTGCAAACGCGCGTCTGGCGCGAGGTGACCGCCCACCGTGGGCGGCCGTCGCACGACGCGCGGACGGTCCTGGTGGGCATCCTGCGGGTGTTGGCGTCGGGAGGGCCAGCCCCCGCGCGCGATGCGTTCGCGGCCGAACTCGGGATGACGCGCCGGGCGTTCGATGCCGGCGTCCAGGAGCTGGACGACCTCCGGCTGGTCGTGGTCGTGCCCGGCTCCGGACGGTTGGCGACGACGTACACGGTGCTGCGCGAGCGGCTCGACGGGTGGCTGGCGGGCGAGGTGTTGTGGTCGGAGCCGGAGCCGTTGTCGGATCACTGCGATCCGGCGATTGTCGATCGCAGTGATCGGGCTACGGAGCCGTTGTCCGATCGTTTGTCGGATCACAGTGATCCGGCTACCTCGCGCGCGCGCGTCAACCCTCCTCCACCACCACCTACTACCACCGCCGCCGCGGCCACCACCTTCGCCACTGCCGCCAGCCTGTTCGCCATCTCCGCCCGCATGGTCGCGACACTGCGCCGGTTCGGCATCCGCGTGTCGCCGGCCTGGCAGGAGGACATCCGCACGACCTGGGCGGGGCGGTACACCGAGGCGGAGGTGGAGTACGCGGCGCGGGAGGCGGACCTGCACGACGGACGGCGCCGGGCCTACGTGACGGCGGTGCTGGAGAACGCGCGGGCCGGCGCATCGGGTCCACGTCCGGCAGCGGGCGACGACGACGTTCTCGCGCCGGGCGAACCCGGCAGCTTCGAACGGGCACTCGCGGCCGCGGACGCGGACGGGTGCGACGACTGGGGCGACACGACGAACGTGGTGCCGTTCCCGCGACTGCGGAGGGTGCTGTGATGGCGGACAACGCGATCGGTTTGCCGGGGCCGGCAGGGGCATCGGCCGGCGACGGCGGCGAGCTGCTGACGATCCGGGTGAGCCGGGAGACGGCGGCGCAACTGCGGGCGTTGGCGCTGCGCTGGGGTGTCCACGCGTCGATGCGTGATGCGGCCGGAGACTGTACGACGGCGGGCGACGTCGACCGCTTCGACCTGCTGGCCGAGCTGTTCGCGGTGCGGGACGGCGAGGTGGGGGCGTGACGAGCTGGGCGCGGGAGCATTCGCGGTTGGCGCACCGTCCGGGTGGGGCGCGGGGGGTGTTGGACCAGGCGATGAGCGAAAAGGACCTGCTGAGCGCGGTGGAGCAGTTGGCGGTGGCGTGCGGCTGGCTGAGCTACCACACGCGGGATTCACGGCGGAGCGCCGGCGGGTTCCCGGACCTGGTGCTGGCGCACCCGGCGGGGATGGTGATTTTCGCGGAGCTGAAGCGAGCGGGCGGCCGGGGCCGTGTGAGCGCGGAGCAGGCGCAGTGGCTAGGGGTGCTGGGGGCGGCTGCGTCGAGTTCGGTGGTGGTGCGGGTGTGGCGGCCGGGGGACTGGCCGGAGATCGAGCGGATTTTGACGACGAGGAGTGTGTGAGATGCGGCTGATCGACTGTTTCGTGGGAGACCGGGTCAAGCGTGGGGATGGGGCCGAGGGCATGGTGCGGCGCTTCTACGACGAGGCGGGAGAGCGCTCGGTGACGTGGTGCGAGCTGGTCACAGCGGACGGGTCGCTGTTGCGGTTCGGGGCGTTTGACGAGGGCTGGGAGAAGCAGGCGGACGATGCGCCGCTCCCAGCCGACCCTGAGCCAGCGCCTGAGCCCGAGCCGGAGCAGGTGAAGCTGCCGATCCATCGGTTGTGGCCCGATTTCGAGGGGCATCCGGTGACCGAGATCGACCTTGCGCTTGGTGGTTCGGCGCAGTTGCACGGCGGGGTGGGACTCGGGGACAACCTGGCGCCGAGGCTGCACGGGAACGCGATGGTGGTGCTCGTGGGGACGTATCGGGTCGAGGGCGTCGGGCACCGGGTGGAGCGGGACCGGACGACGGGCGCCGCAGTTGGCCGTGTCGGGGTGGCGAAGCTGAAGTTGCGGTCACTCACGGATCCGGACGGGCTGGCGCGAGCCTTGCACGATTCGTACGCGCACCAGGCCGAGGCGATTGTGGCCTTGGAGGAGGTCTTGGAACAGTATCCCGATCCCGAGGACCCGCTGGTGGAGGCCAACCCGGTGCGAGATGCGTTCGTGCATGTCCGACGGACGTTGCTGCTGGGGAGCGAGCGCGCATCGGAGATCGCGGAGCAGGAGCGGCGGAAGCGCGAGTCGGCGCGGGCGCAGGGGCGGCTGGCGTGAGGGCGCTGACGTTGACGCAGCCGTGGGCCGAGACGGTCGTGGTGGGCCTGAAGCGGGTAGAGACGCGGTCGTGGCCAGCACCGGCGAGCGCGAAGGGCGAACTGGCGATCCACGCGGGGAAGGGGTGGACGAAGGAGGATCAGCGATTCGCGGCGCGCTTGTGGGAGGAGGACTGGGTGAAGCGGGCGCCTCACGAGCTGCCACGGGGCGAGATCGTGGCGGTGGCGCGGCTGGTGGGCTGCCGGAGGACGGAGGAGGTGCGGGACCGCCTGGACCGGAAGGAGCGGTTCCTGGGCATTTACGGGGACGGGCGCTGGGCGTGGATGCTCGCCGATGTGCGGGTGTTGGCGGTTCCGGTGCCCTGCAAGGGGGCGCTGGGCCTGTGGCATGTGCCGGCGGATGTTGAGGCGCTGGTGCGGGCGCAACTGGCGGGGGCATAGCCATGAGGCGGCGGTTTGGCGGCAGCATGGCGGTGTCGAACGTGGGCGCGATCGTGCGAAGGGACGCGGTCGAGCTTGTGTTCGAGGAAGAGGAGCCGCTGGGGGACGTGGCGGCCGTAGAATCGGCGCCCGTGGCGCTACTGATCGACCTGATCGTGGTCGCGCAGCGCCGGAAAGCGGCTTCGGGGAGGGCGTAGTGATGCGTGCGGGGATTGTGACGCGGGTTTCGACGGTGGACCAGGCGCGGGAGGGGCGGCACTCGTTGGCGATGCAGCGGGAGACGTTGGAGCGGTGCGCGGTGGAGCGTGGCTGGGACGTGGTCGAGGTCTTCGAGATCCCCGGAGAATCGGCGTTCAGCGAGAAGCGGCCGCGGTTTATGGCCGCGATCGGTGCCGCGGAGGCGGGCCGGTTCGACGTGCTGATGGTGTGGGACGTGTCGCGGTTCGCGCGGAACGAACTGGTATATCACCAGGTAATGGACAGACTGCATCGGGCGGGGGTCCGTGTGTTCGAGGGACTGACGCAGGGGTTCTTCGATACCGACCCATTCGTGATGAGCATACGGCAGGCGGTGAGCGCGGAAGAGTCGCGGCGCACGCGGGGTCGTATTCGTGCAGCGTATGCGCGGCGGCATGAATTGGGCCTGGCGACGGGTGGGACGGTGCCGTTCGGGTATCGGGCCGGGGCGACGCCGATGGATCCGTTTGTGGTGGACGAACGGGAGGCCGAGGGCGTGCAATGGATGGTCGCGGCGCACCGGTCGGGGGCTGGATACCAGGCGATCGCGGACGAGCTGAACGCGCGCGGGCTGTGGCCGCATTCGAACCGCCGGGGCGCGGGGCGCTGGAGCATTTCGTCGGTGCAGTCGTACCTGGAGGAGTCGGTGGCGTTCGCGTGCGGGTGGGTGACGCATCGAGGAGATCGAAAGCGAGGCGCGCACGAAGCGATCCTGCCGGCGGAGTCGCTGCCGGAGACGACGGGGACGGTGAGGCGGCAGCGGGCGCACGCGGAACCGACGTACGGGGCGGTGATGGCGGGGCTGGTGGTCTGCGCGGGCTGCGGTGGGCCGGTGTGGTCGAACCAGCCGAACCCAGGGCGGCATGTGTACTTCGAGCCGTCGCGTCGGCGGGGCCGGGAGTGTCCACAGTCGCGGGGGCGATGGGCGGCGGAGTCAGCGGACGAGCTGATTGAGGACCTGGTGGCTGGCTTGTCGATGCCGGAGCGCTGGCTGGAGCTGGCGGACGAACTGGCGCATCGCGGGCCTGGGGTCGAAGTGGGGAAGCGGCGTCGGGCGCTGGATGCGAGGCGCGAGCGGGCGCACCGGGTGTACCTCGCGGGCGGGCTGAGCGATGCGCGGTACGGCGAGGAGCTGGCGGCGATCGACGGTGAGCTAGCGTCGCTGGGGCAGGGTGCGGTGGACATCGTGGCTGCCGGCTCGCGGCTCAGTGGCTGGGGTGAGGCGTGGGGTTTGTGGACGAACCCAGAGCGGAACGCGGTGCTCAGGACGCTGTTGGCGGGCGTGGAGATGGACTTTGAAGCGCGGCGGCTGCGGGTGCGGCCGACGGGCGAGTTCGCGGGGCTGTTCCGGGAGGTTGCGAGTTATGTGCGAAACAAGGCACTTGGTACCCCCGACAGGACTCGAACCTGTGCCTTCGGCTCCGGAGGCCGACACTCTATCCGCTGAGCTACGGGGGCAGCCCGAACGAGCATCGTACCCCGCCCCGCCCCTTGCCGCACGCGCGGGGCGAGTAACGGAGTGGGGAGTATCGGAGTATCGGAGTGTTCGCGACCTTACTCCGACACTCCCGTTACTCCGTTACTCCGTTACTTGCAGCGCGCGCCATCACCGCGAACAGCGGGTCGCTCCGGCCGGGGTTCGGGCTCGCGTCCAGCGCCTGCGCCTGGTCGAACACGCCGGCCAGCCGGAAGTACATCGCGACCAGGTTGGCGTGGCCCTCGTCATCGAGCGCTTGCCACGCCCAGACGGCCTTCGTCGGGAAGCACCGGTTCGAGAACGTCACGATGAACGGCGCGCCGGGCTTCAGCACGCGGCCGACCTCCGCAAACACGTCCACCGGCTGCGTCAGGTACTGGACCGAGACGGTGACGATCGCAGCGTCGAAGGTCGCATCGGCCCAGGGGAGCCGCGGTTCGCGGTTCAGGTCCTGGACGACGCGCTCCGTCAGCCGCGGGTTCTCCGCGAGCTCCACCGCGTTCATCCCGAGGCCGGCAACGGCGCCATAGCTCACGTCCGCCGGAAGGTGCGAGACCCAACTCGTCATCAGGTCGAGTACGGCGCCGCCGGGCGGGAGGTAGGCGCGATAGAGCGCGGTCGCCGCCGCAATGGCGCCGTCATCGATGTGGGTCACGAGCCGGGGCTGGGCGTAGAAGAGCGCATCCTCGCTCTCATCGACGCGGCGGAAGTGTTCCGGCTTCAGCGAGCCGTAGTCCGGCACCTACGGCCGCTCTTCGAGGACGGCCTCGAAGAACCGCGCACGCGGGTGCCCCACGATGATGCCTTCCGGCATCTTGTTGCTGTGCGCGCGGCGGAATGAGTCCGACTGCGTCCACTTGAGGAAGGCATCGCGGGACTCCCAGGTCGAATGCGAGACGTAGTCGCCGGGGTCGTCGCCCTTCAGCAGGGCGAAGCCCTGGAAGCCGGGGTTGTCGCCAAGGTAGCTTTCCCGCGTCCGCCAGACGGCCTCGAACTCGGCCCCGCGGGCGGGGTCGACCTGGAACTGATTCATCGCGATAAACATGGGTGCGCTCCCGAAGAATGGGTGTGCGTTGAAGTGTAGCGTGCCGCCGTTGACCGGTGTGCAGCGCCCGCCGATGCTCCGCAGCTATGCCAGGGCCCCTCGCTCACATCCGTGTCATCGACATCGCGACGCCACTCGCCGAGATGGCTGGCCGCGCCCTCGCCGACCTTGGCGCCGAAGTGATCAAGATTGAACCCCCGGGTGGAGCTGCTGCCCGGCGCATCCCGCCATTCATCGCCGGCCGCGAAGGCGACCCGGAGGCCTCGCTCTATTGGGCGTCGGTCGCCCTCGGCAAGAAGAGCGTCGTCCTCGACCTGGACACACCGGCTGGACGCGCCACGCTCCTCGACCTCGCCCGTTCCGCCGATGTCTTCATCGAATCCGGAGCCCCCGGAGTGATGGCGAACCAGGGTTTCGGCCACGAGGCGCTAGCCGCGGTGAACCCTGGCCTCGTGTACGCATCGGTCTCACCTTTCGGCCAGGACGGCCCGGAGGCCAGCTCCCCAGCGACCGACCTCACGATCGAAGCCTCGAGCGGGCTGCTCGCGCTCCAGGGCGATGGCGACCGGCCGCCCGTCCCCGTCGGCTATCCCCAAGCGTCGTTTCACGCGGGCGTCCAGGCTGCCGCCGACATCTGTGTGGCGCTCTACGAACGCGAACAGTCCGGGCTCGGGCAGTGGATCGACGTTTCGGCCCAAGCCGCGATGGTCTGGACGTTGATGAACGCGACCGGCTACCCCGCGAACACCGGCGGCAACCCGCCCGGCTCCTGCGAACAGCGTGCTCAGCCGCCGGCCAAATTTCTCGGGGTCGAGATGCCGAAGCTGCTGCGCTGTGCCGACGGCTGGGTCGGTTGGGCCATCGCGCTGCCGGTCGTCGGCCCGCGGACGCTCCACGAGCTGATGCGCTGGGCCGAGGCCGAAGGCGTCCTCGACGATGCCCCGGCAGGCAAGGACTGGACGAACTTCATCGCCGAGGCGGTCGCTGGCCAGCTCACTCCGTCCACGCTGGCCCCCGCGATCGCGGCCGTGCAGCGACTGGCCGCGCGAAAGACAAAGGTGGAACTCCAATCGCGCGCGGCGACGACGGGCATCCTCGTCTCGGCTGTTTACACCGTCGCCGACCTCCTCACGGACCCACAGCTCGCCGCCCGTGAGTTCTGGACCGAGGTCGATGGACGCATCCATCCGGGGCCCGTGCCACGGCTGAGCGGCACACCCGCCGAGCTCCGCGCCCCTGCGCCCACGCTCGGGCAACATCAGGACATCGCAACGTCCGCGCGCTCATCTCCCGCGCTCCACGGGTCGGGGTCGCCACGGCGCAGCGCCTTCGAAGGGCTCAAGGTGGCCGACTTCGCTTGGGTGGGCGTCGGGCCGTTGATCAGCAAAGCGTTGGCAGACCACGGCGCGACCGTCGTCCATCTCGAATCGGCGAGCCGCCCCGACATCCTCCGCCTCCTCCCGCCGTTCAAAGACGCGATCCCGGGCCTCAACCGCTCGCAGTTTGTCGCCAACTTCAACACTTCGAAGCTCGGGCTCGCATGCGACTTCGCAGTCGCCGAAGGCCGCGCCCTCGCGCAACGCGTGATCGATTGGTGCGACGTCGTCGTCGAGAGCTTTACGCCGGGGACGATGGCGAAGTTCGGCTTCGATTTCGCAACCCAGAGCCAGGCGCGGCCAGACCTCGTGATGCTCAGCACCTGTCTTCGGGGACAGACTGGGCCCGAGCGCGGCTATACCGGCTTCGGCGGCCAGGGCGCGTCGCTCGCCGCCGTGCATGGGATCACTGGCTGGCCCGACCGTCCCCCGGCGGGCCCGTGGGGCGCATACACCGATTTCATCAACCCGCGCTACGGGGTGGCGGCGCTCGCGTCGGCGATCCTCCACCGGCGTCGCACCGGCCAGGGCCAGTACATCGACCTCTCCCAGAGCGAAGGCGGGATCCGCTTTATCGAGCCGCTCGTCCTTGATTATGTCGTTAATGGACGTTCTGCCCCCGCGTCCGGACACCACTCGGCGACGGCCGCGCCACACGGGGTGTATCGCTCAGCCGGGGATGAGCGATACGTCGCAATCGCCGTGGAGGACGACGCCCAATGGCAGGCGCTCGTGAGCGTGACCGCCATCCCGTTTTCGCCCGACCTGCCGGCGGTGGCGCGTCGATCAGCCGGAAGCGAGATAGACGCCGCGCTCGCCGCCTGGGCTGCCCCGCGCGACGCCTTTGAGGCTGGCCAGGCGCTCCGCGGGTCCGGCGTGCCGGCGTATCCCGTGCTCCGCCCGACGGACCTGTATGCCGACGCGCAACTCGCTGCCCGCGGCTTCTTCGTGACCCTGGACCACCTGGAGATGGGGCCCACGCCCTACGACGGCTTCGCCTCGTCCTTCTCCGCCACGCCCCCGGCGCTTCGCTGTCCCGGCCCGTTGCTTGGCCAGGACACCGACCGGGTGCTCACCGAGGTGCTGGGCCTCAGCGACGACGAAGTGGTCGCGCTGGCGGCCAGCGGCGCGCTCAGCTAGCTCGATTTCGCAGTTCGAAAAAGTCGACGAGCATTTTCTTAGCACAAAATATCGAGGGCTCGCGTCTCGGCGAGCCCGAAGCCTATACTTGGAAGGGCACCACACCGTCGTTTTGACGGCCACCCCCAGGCCGGTCTTCTTTGTGAGTATCTTCAAGCCCTTCTCCCGAGCCCTCGGCTTCCTCTCGCACGACATCGCGATCGACCTCGGGACGGCGAACACCTTGGTCATGGTCCGCGGACGGGGGATCGTCATCGACGAGCCCTCGGTTGTCGCGATCGACCGGCAGACAAAGAAGATCCTCGCGATCGGCGCGGAAGCGAAGCGCATGGTCGGGCGGACACCTGCCAACATCGTCGCCGTCCGGCCCCTCCGCGACGGCGTGATTTCCGACTTCGAAGTCACCGAAAAGATGCTCAGCTACTTCATCCGCGCCGTTCACGACCGCACCTGGCTCGCCCAACCGAGGGTCGTCGTTGGTATTCCCAGCGGCGTCACGGAAGTCGAAAAACGCGCTGTCCACGATGCGGCGCTCAACGCGGGCGCCCGCAGCTGTTACCTCATCGAGGAGCCCATGGCAGCCGCGATCGGCGCCGGCCTCCCAGTGATCGAGGCGGCTGGCTGCATGATCGTCGACATCGGCGGCGGCACCACCGAGGTCGCGATCATCTCCCTCGGCGGCATGGTCGTGAGCACCTCGATTCGCGTCGCTGGCGACGAAATGGACCAGGACATCATGGCGTACGCCCGCCAGGTCCATAACCTCCTTATCGGCGAACGCACCGCCGAGGAGATCAAGAAAATCGCCGGGTCAGCCTCGCCGCTCGACCCCGAGGAGACCGTCGACATCCGCGGCCGTGACCTCGCCACCGGCCTGCCCAAGGCGGTCGAGGTCAGCACCGTCGAAATCCGTGATGCCCTCGCCGGGTCCATCGCCGCGATTGTCGAAGCCGTCCGCTCGACAATCGAGGTGACGCCGCCCGAGCTCATCTCCGACCTCATGCATCACGGCATCGCGCTCGCCGGAGGGGGCGCGCTGCTCCGCGGCCTCGATCGGCGCCTCAGCCAGGAAACGCGCTTCCCCGTGTATGTCGCCGAAGACCCACTGCTCTGCGTCGTCCGCGGGGCGGGCGAAGTGCTGGAAGAACAGGAACTGTTAAGCAAGGTCCAATCACAGCTCGTCTCCCGGCGGAATGGCCGCTAGCATCGGCCGAGGGCAGCGAAAGAGCCGGCAATGCTGATCTTCTCCCGATACAGCTGGTGGGCCGCCGCGGCGCTCGGCCTCGCGGTCGTCCTCACCCTCTTCACACAGGTGGGCCTGCTTGGGCCGATCCGAAGCATCTTCCTGACCGTCACGCAGCCCTTCGAAGAAGCTGTCGCAGCGGTTGCACGCCCCGTGGCCGGGGTGCTCGGCGATGCGGGAGACCTCCGCAAGCTCCGCGACGAGAACCAGACCCTGCGCCTCGAAAACGAACAGCTCCACAGCCAGGTCGCGCTCCTCCAAGAAGACGCCGGGCGCGCTGCCGAGCTCGAAGAAGCGCTCAAGATCACCCAAGGCGACAGTGAGGAGACGCGCCTCGCTGCCAACGTCGTCTCCCGCCAGTCCACGCCGTTTACCGACGTCCTGAGCATCGACCGCGGCTCGAACGACGGCGTGCGCGCCGGCATGGTCGTGACCTCGGCAAAGGGCTCGCTAATGGGGCTCGTCACCGAGGTCTTCGCCAACCGCTCGGTCGTCCGCCTGATCACCGATAGCAAGAGCCGGGTGGCGGCGGAAGATGTCGAAACCGGCGCCACCGGGAGCGTCCGTGGCGATGCCAACCGGACGCTCACCTTCGCCCTACCAGATGCCGCCGTGAACGTGGGCGACGTCATCCAGACATCGTCGATCTCCGGGCGATTCCCCCCCGGCATCCCGATCGGCCGGGTCACGGAGCTCGTCCCGACCGAGCAAGGCATCCCGCGCTCGGTCCGGGTCGAACCGCTCGTGCGCATTTCGACGGCTCGGACCGTCCTGGTGCTCACGAGCTTCATCCCCGACGAGCTGGCGCCATGAAGTGGCTGATCGCCGCCATGGTCGCCGGATTGGCGCCGCTCCTCCAGGTGGCGGCGGCCCCGCTCTTCCCGCTTGATGGCGCCACCCCCGACGTCGTCTTGCTGGCAGCGTTCGCGTTGGCGGTTGGCTTCGGGCCGAGGGCGGCCATGGTCGCGCTTCCCTGCATGGTCGTCGGGCTCGCCCTCGGCGGGGGGCGGTCCGTGTTTCTGCTCATGCTCGGCTACGTCCCGTTGCTGCCGCTCGGTTACGCGCTAGAGAGCAGCCCCGTGCCACTCAACCGCTTCGCCCGATCACTTGTCGCGGTGCTTTTGACTGGCGCGTGGGCCCGGCTGCTGCTCGCCGTTGGGGCCTATGCCGATGGTGCGGCATTTTCCCTACGTGAACTGACGGGTGACGTGCTCATTTCAGGCGCTATCCTGGACGGTGTGCTGCTGACGTTGCTCTATGCACCCTTCCGGCTCGCCGGCGCCACCGGGCGCTCCTGGACGCCAGCACGCACGGGGTGGTTCCAATGAACGGACCGTTTTCCGCGCCTTCCGGCAAGAGCCGGACGCGCCCTCATGGCAACCTCGGGGCACTGCGTGTCGCCGTCGTCGTGTTGTTCGCGATCCTGACGGCCCAGCTCGCCCGGATGCAGATCCTCGATGGCGACGCCTACTCCCAGCGGTCGAAGGAAAACCACGTCACGCAGCGCTTCACCCTCCCGCCGCGTGGCCTGATCTACGACCGCAACGGCGAACCGCTCGTCCGGAACGACCCGGTCTACCACGCCATCATCGTCCCAGAGTTCCTTCCTCCCAAACGGGCAGACCGCGACGCTATCTTCCTCCGCCTCGAATCGCTGCTCGGCGTGCCCGCGTTTGAGATTGAAGCCAAGGTCACCGAGCGCGAACGCGCCAAACAGGGCTACCTCCAAGTCAACGTGAAGCGCTACCTGACCAAGGAAGAAGCCCTGCGGCTCGACGAGATCTCGGCCGACATGCCGGGCGTCAGCCTGCTCGAGCGGCCGGGGCGAAGCTATCCCGCAGGCCCGGAGTTCAGCCAGATCCTCGGATTTATCGGCGAACAGGATGTCGACGACTACGCCGAACTCCGGACGCAGGGCTACCAACTCGACGAAGCGATCGGCAAGGCGGGTGTCGAGGCAACCTATGAGCGCGACCTCCGGGGCCAGCGCGGCGTTGTCGCCGCCGAACAGGACGCCCAGGGCCACCTGGTGCGCTCGATCACCTCGCGTGACCCGCTCCCCGGCAACAGCTTGCGGCTCTCGATCGACGCCGATCTCCAGCGATATGTCGCCGAGACGCTGCGCGCCGCGATGCCGGACGTGAAAGCCGAGAACAACGCGACGACCGCCGCCGCCGTAGTCATGAACCCGAAGACCGGCGCCGTATATGCCATCGTTTCCATCCCCGACTACGACAACAACCTTTACATCAGAGCCGACCTCCACGAGGGCGAGCTCGAAGCGCTGAGCGCCGACCCGCGCAGGCCGCTCCTCAATCAAGCGCTCACGCCGAGCGCGCCCGGCTCCACGTTCAAGCTCGTCACGGCCTCGGCCGGGCTCCAAGAGGGCACCGTCAAACAGGGCGATGGGATGTGCATCAACAGCACCTCCATGGACCTCAAAGGCCAGAACAACGTGGTTTACTCGTTCATCGACTGGACGACCCACGGCTGCATCAACCTCGTCGGCGCAATCTCACGGTCGTCGAACATCTATATGTACCGGATCGCCTGCGGGATCCTGCCGGAGACGATCGGCTATCAGCCGGCCCGCGGGCTCGGCAAAGATAGCGACGAAGGGGCCGTCATCCTCGGCTACTACGCGCGTTCGTTCGGCTTCGGCAAGCCCACCGGCATTGACATCGGAGGCGAAGGCTCCCCAGGCACCATCCCGAGCCCCGAGTGGAAGCGCGATGTCTACAGCGGCCCCGAGTACACCGAGAACGACCGCCTTTGGGTTTACGGCGACACCTGTTTCATGGGCATCGGCCAGGGCAACGTCTCGGCCAGCCCCCTGCAGGTGGCCCGCATGACCTCGGCAGTCGCCAACGGCGGCTGGCTCGTCACGCCGCACGTCGTCGATGCCGTGGTCGATGGCAAAGGCAACGTTGTCCGGGCGATCACCACGGACCGTGAAAAGGTGCCGGTGAGCGAGGCAAACCTCGCCATCGTCCGCGCCGGCATGCATGAGTCCGTCCTGGGCGGGGCCGGAGCGCTCGCCTACATCAACGGCCTCGACATCGCGGGCAAGACCGGGACCGCGGAGTTCTTTCTTCCGAGCGGCAAGAAGGCGCAACACGCCTGGTTCACGGGCTATGCGCCGTTCAACGACCCCGAGGTCGTGGTAACCGTGTTCTTTGACCTAGGCATCGGGGGCGAGAAGGCCGCTCCCGTGGCGGGCAAAATCCTCGAGTACTTCATGGCGAGCGTCGAACGGTGACGGGATACGCCCCGCGCTCCGCGGGCACTTTCGGCGGCTGGGACCGCTTCGATTTCCTGATGGTGCTCATCTCACTGGCGCTCGTCGCGTTCGGGGTCATCCTGATTCGGAGCGGCGCCGCCCAGGAATACGACGGCCCGATTACCAACGTGAACAGCCCTGTCATGAAGCAGATCATCTTCGCCAGCGTCGGCCTCGTGGCGATGGTCATCACGTCGCGCATCGACTACCACTACCTCACGCACTTTTCCTGGCTCTTCTACGTCGGCGGCATCGTCTCCCTGCTTGCGCTCATGGTGGTCGGCCACACCGCCTATGGTTCGACACGATGGTTCGACCTCGGCCCCATCCAGATTCAGCCCTCCGAATTCGCCAAGCTCGCGACCATCCTCGCGCTGGCGAAGTACTTCGGCGACCGCGGAGGCGACGCCAAGGACCTCCGCACCCTGCTGACCTCCCTCGCGATCGTTATGCCGTGCGCCCTGCTCGTCTTCATCCAGCCGGACCTCGGGACCACGATCGTGTTCTTGGCCACCTGGCTCGGCGTTGTCGTCGTCGCCGGCGTCAGCCGCCGCCACCTGTTGGTGATGGGCGCGGCAGGGATCGCCGTCCTCCCCTTCCTCTGGACCTTCGCGGTCGCCGACTACCAGATCGAACGCATCTCGGTCCTCGTCGACCCCGAAGAAGACCCCCTCGACTCCGGGTACAACGTGATCCAGTCGCGCATCGCCGTCGGCTCCGGCGGCTTGTTCGGCAAGGGCCTGGGCAACGGCGAACAAACCCAGCTCGCCTACCTCAAGATCCCGACGAAGGACTTCATCTTCTCCGTGCTCGGCGAAGAGCTCGGGTTCGCGGGCGCGATGGTCCTCTTCGCCCTCTTCATCCTGCTCTTGATGCGGATGATCCGAGCGGCGCAGATCGCAGGAGACATCTCAGGACAGCTAATCGCTGTGGGGATCGTCGTGCTGATCTTAATGCAGGCATTTATCAACATCGCGGTCAACGTCAGCCTTTTCCCGGTCACCGGGATCCCCTTACCGTTCGTGAGCCAGGGCGGCAGCTCCCTGCTCACCGTGTTCATCTCAATCGGCATCCTGCAAAGCATCATCATGCGCCACCGGGCGTACCGGCAGACGTGATCGTCCGCGCGCTGGCGCGGCCAAATCCACCGCCGCCAAGACCTCCCGGACGGTCGCGACCGGCACGAGCTCGATTTGGGCGCCAGGGTCCGCAATCCGCCCACCGACGAGGCAGCGCCGGAAGCCCAGCCGCGCCAGCTCCGCCAACCGCCGGGCTGCGTTGGCTGCCGGCCGGATCGACCCCGAAAGCGCGACCTCGCCGAGAAACGCAGTGCCGGCGGGCAGCGGGACATCTCGCACCGCCGAAGCGAGCGCGACCAGCAGCGCCAAGTCCGAGCCCGCATCCCGCACCCGGATCCCCCCGGAGACCGTCGCCAAGACATCGCGGTCGGCGGCGTCCATCCCCCCGCGTTGGGCCAACACGGCGAGCATGAGATGCAAGCGCGAGAGCTCGAAGCCGGAGGCCACCCGGCGCGGGGTGGCAAGGTAGGACGGCACCGCCAGCGCCTGCATCTCGACGGCGAACGGCCGCGAGCCCTCAATCACGCAGGTCACCGCGCAGCCCGAGGCCGGCCCGTGCCCAGGGTCGAGAAACGCCGCGCTCGCATCAGCGACGCTGGTGAGCCCGCCGCTGGTCATTTCGAACACGCCGACTTCGTCCGTCGCCCCGAAACGGTTCTTCACGGCGCGAAGCACGCGGAGTCCCCCGTGCTCGGCCGACTCGAAATAGAGCACGGCGTCGACGAGGTGTTCGATGAGCCGTGGCCCGGCGATTTCGCCCGCCTTGGTCACGTGGCCCGTCATCACGACGGCGGTGCCGGTGTCCTTGGCGAAGGCCACGATGCGGGCGGCCGCCTCGCTCAGTTGGGCCGGCCCGCCGCTCCGCGCGTCGAGCCCTTCGACGTACACCGCCTGGATCGAATCGACGACCAGCACCGCCGGGCCTGTCCCTCGAGCCGCCTCCAGCGCTGCCTCGATCCCGCCCTCGCTCAGGAGCTCCAGGCCCGGCGCTTCGATGCCGAGCCGCTTCGCCCGAAGCTGGACTTGGCGCGGAGACTCCTCGCCGCAGAGGTACGTCACATGGTGGCCCGCCGCCTCGACGGCTGCCGCGGCTTGGAGCACGAGCGTCGACTTCCCGATGCCGGGGTCGCCACCGACCAGCACAACCTCGCCAGGGACGAGCCCGCCGCCGAGCACGCGGTCCAGCTCGTCGAGCCCCGTCGCCAACCGGCCCAGCCCTGGCTCAGCGGCGAGGTCGCCGAGCAGCACCGCCGCCCTGGGGCGCCTTACGGCGCCAGCGGCGGCCACCGGGCGGGGAGCGACGAACGACTCGAACGTATTCCATCCCTGGCAACGCGGACACCGCCCGGCCATCGCTGCGGATTCGAACCCACAGGCGGAACACCGGTAGCCTCGCTGCGTACGTGCCACTACTCGCGCTCGTCTTCGCCGGGCCGGGAAAAGAGCGCATCGAGCCCGCGCCCTAAGCCCCTCCGCGATGGCTCCCGGTAGACGCTTGCAGCGCCGGAGCGGTCCGGTGGTGGGAGCGGCGCAGCTTGCCCTTCGATCACCCGTTGGACGCGGTCCACGCGCACGCGAAGCGTCTCGTTCAGGTCGGACATCAGCCGATGTTGGTCGACCACCAACGCGGTCAGTGCGGCGACTTCACGCCGCAGCGCCAACAACTCGCGATGCGTCGAATCGAGCCGCTCGACAACCGAGGCCCGTTGCGCGCGCATGCCCCTCTCGAGTCCTCGTTCGAGGACGCCGAGGGTGGACGCTGGGGGCTGCGTGGCCACTCCCGGGTTCGAGGTCATTCCGGTCACTTAGTTCGCCTCCGTTGCACGCTCCAAGAATGGGTGGACGGCCGCCGCCAGCGCCCGATGCTCGACCTTCTGGAGGGCCGGGTCTCGCGTGAGGATATCCCGCGCCAGGGTCCGGGCCTCGGAAAGGATATCCCGGTCCGTGAGCCGGGCGACCCGCAGCATCGTGTTCGCGCCGCTCTGGAGCTTGCCCCAGGCCTCGCCCTCGCCGCGCATCTCCAGGTCGACCTCGGCGAGGTTGAACCCGTCGTTCGTCTCCACCATCGCCTCGAGGCGCGCCCGTGCGTCGGGGCCCGGGTCCTCCTCGGAGCTGAAGAGCATGCAGTAACTCTGGAGGGCGGAACGCCCGACGCGGCCGCGGAACTGGTGGAGCTGGCTGAGGCCAAACCGCTCGGCGCCCTCGATCACGATGATCGTGGCGTTCGGGATGTCGATCCCCACCTCAATCACGCTTGTCGAGATCAGGACATCGGCCTCTTTCGCGGCGAAGCGCGCCATCACCTCATCCTTTTGTTTGCCGCCCATCCGCCCATGCATCAGTGACAACCGGTACCGCTTCAGGGGTCCCGCGCTCAGTCGCTCGTATTCTTCCTCCGCGGACCGGACATCAAGGGTTTCGGACTCTTCCACCAGCGGGCAGATGATGAACGCCTGCTCGCCGGCGTCGAGGTGCTCGCGGATGAACCGGTAGGCGTCGTCGCGCTCATGGGGCTGGACCCACACGGTGCGCACCGGCTTCCGCCCGGGAGGCAGCTCGCCAATCGTCGAGACCTCTAGGTCGCCGTAGACGGTCAACGCGAGCGTCCGCGGGATAGGCGTGGCCGTCATCACCAAGAGATGGGGGTTCGCGCCCTTCTGGCGCAGCTTGGCGCGCTGGCCAACGCCAAAGCGGTGTTGCTCATCGACGACGGCGAGGCCGAGCCGCGGGAGCACCACGTCATCTTCAAGCAGTGCATGCGTCCCGATGATGATGTCGGCGCCGCCGTGTGCGGCGTCGCCGCGGACTTGCTGCTTTTGCCCTGCCGTGAGCGAGCCGGTCAGCAGAAGCATCCGGACGGGGCGCCCGAGCCAGGCCGGCGCGAACAAGCCTTCCAGCGCCGTCCCGTCGCCGCCCAAAAGCTTCGCGAACGACCGGTAGTGCTGCTCGGCGAGGATTTCCGTCGGCGCCATCATCGCCGCTTGGAAGCCGCTCGCGACCGCCGCCATCATCGCCCCGAACGCGACCGCCGTCTTGCCGCTGCCGACATCTCCCTGCAACAGCCGCAGCATCGGCGGTGGGCCAGCAAGGTCGCCAAGAATCTCGTCGAACGCGCCAGACTGCGCCCGCGTCAACTTGAAGGGGAGACCACGTTCGAAGGCAGGACGGTTCGGGAGGCGCAAGGCGGGCGCCCGGTCGCCGGCTTGCCATTCACGGCGCCGCATCAACACCGCCGCCTGGATCGCAAGAAATTCGCCGTAAGCAATGCGCCGGCGCGCCTCCTCGGCGGCGCTGGCTGCCGGCGGCGAGTGGTACGCGCGGATCGCGTCGACCAACGGCGGGAGCTTCAGCTGGTCGCGCGCCCACGCCGGTACAGGGTCTGGGACGAGCGCCGCCAACTCCGCGACGGCCGCGCCGACGGCTGCGCGAAGCGCCCGTTGGCTGAGCCCCTGAGTCGCCGGATACACCGGCACCAGCCTCCCGGCCGAGGAGAGCGCCGGGTCGTAGGGCTCGTGCTCCGGGTTCTCCATCTGCATCCGGCCGCGGAAAGCGCGGACCTTGCCCGCGACCACGATCGGCTCGCCCGGCGTCAGGCTCTTCGCGATGAACGGCTGGTTGAACCACACCACCCGCAGCGAGCCGGTACGGTCTTGGAGCACGGCCTCGGTCCCGCTTACCCGGCGGCCATACCGCATCTCGCGTGCGGAGAACACCGTCGCGACCACGGTCTGGATGCTGGACCCCGGCCGGAGATCCGCAATGGGGCGCAGGTCGGTGAAGTCGTTGAAACGGCGCGGGAAGAAGAAGACGGCGTCGGCGGCGGTGGTCACGCCGAGCTTCTCCAGCTTCGCCTGTGCGGCTTTGCCAATCCCTGGCAGCTTGGAGACCGGCGACTCCAGGCGGAGGCCGCCGCCCACCGCGCCGCTCGGCGACAGGTTCGCTGCGCGGGCCACGGGCCGCGCGGCAGAGGTTCGCGGCCGAGCGGCCGGGGCTGCCACGGGGACGGCGCCGGTCCCACCGAGTGCACGCAGCGTCAGCCCGAGCCAGGCGCGGCGCGCCGTCTCGTCGAGGCCTCGGTAGCCCCCGGCCGGCAGGGATTTCACGGCGCTCCGGAACGGGCTGCCAATCGCGATCTGGCCCTCTTCCTCAAGTTGGACAAGAAGCCGGTCGAGCCCACCGATGACCGCCCGGTTCGTGCAGCCACGTTCGAGCTCCAGCTCAAAGACCCGGCGGAGACGGACAGGGTCTTCGACGGCCACGGCCACTAGGAGTCCTCCACCACTGCGATCCCGACGACCCCCGGTCCCGCGTGGACGCCGACCGTCGGGCCAATCGTCGAGACAATGACGCGCACACTGCCGAGGGCGTCCCGGAGCCGTTCGGCCAGCCTCCCCGTCTCCAAGTCGGCATCGCCGCCGGCGACGAACACCTGGCTGATGCGCGGCGTCCCAACCGCCACCTCGACCAGCCGGTCTATCGCCTTGGCTTTCGTGCGGACGCGGTCGAACGGCAGGATTTCGCCTTCACGGATCCGCAAGACCGGCTTGATCGCGAGCAACGAACCGAGGAGCGAGCTCGCCCGGCCGATCCTCCCGCCCCGGCGCAAGTACTCCAGCGTGTCGACCGCAGCATAGACATGGATGTGCGGGACGCGCCGTTCAAGCGCGGCGACAATCGTGTCCGCGTCCAAGCCCTCCGCAGCCAGAGCGCCCGCTTCAAGCGCCAGCGCGCCGAGGCCAATGCTGCCGGTTTGCGAATCGACGAACCTGATCCGGTCGCCGAGGCCAAGCATGTCGGCGGCTGAGCGTGCCGAGTTCAGCGTCCCCGAGAGCTTCGACGCAACGTGCACCGAAACGATGTCGCAGTCGGCCGGGAGGCTCTCGTAGGCCCGCGCAAATGCGTCGACAGACGGCTGGCTTGTCCGGACGACGCCGCTAAAGTCGCGGAGCCGGCGGTAGAAAGCGGTGGAATCGAGGTCGACGCCGTCGCGGAACGATTCTGGGCCAAAAATCACGGTGAGCGGCACGACCGTGATCGCACGCTCATCGCGCAGCGCCGCCGGAAGATCGCTCGTTGAGTCGGTTACGATACGCACTTGTCTCAAATTGCTTAACCGCCTATGCGCACGAGTATAACGCCTCTTGTCGGCTCATGGTTAGAATGCGCCCCGTGATCCTGCGTATCGCCCCTTCGATCCTCACGGCAGACTTCGCGCGCCTCGCCGACTATGTCCAAGCGGCTGAGGCCGGCGGCGCCGACCTCCTCCACCTCGACGTCATGGATGGCCAATTCGTCCCGAATATCACGTATGGGCACGGCCTCGTCGAGTCGCTCCGCAAGGTGACGCGGCTGCCCTTCGATATCCACCTCATGGTGGTGCAGCCGGAGCGCCAGATCGGCTTTTACACCGAACTCGCAGAGACCGTAAACGTCCATATCGAGGTCTCGCCACACATCCACCGGACGCTGGCCGAGATCCGGAAGCTCGGCGCGAACTGCGGCGTCTGCATCAACCCTGGGACATCAGTCGCGGCGATCGAAGAGTCGCTCCCGGATGTCGACCAAGTCATGGTGATGACCATCGACCCGGGCTGGGGCGGTCAGGCGATGCTGCCAGGCCAACTCGCCAAAGTGCGCCGCGTCCGCGGCATGCTCGACGCGATCGGCTCTCAGGCCGGGATCATGGTCGATGGGGGCGTGAAGGCGTCGAACATCCTGGAATGCGGCCGCGCAGGGGCGACCACGGTCGTCTGTGGGAGCTCGGTCTTTAACAACGACGCCTCGCCCCAGGCGAGCCTTGCAGCGCTCAGAGACGCCCTGAAGGGCGGCTAGCGGGCGTCCTTCACCAACGTGCGCAGGCAGCGCGTGCAGACGTTGAGGCGCCGCGAGAGGCCGCCCCCAACGTTAATGCGGTGCTTGCCGACGTTCGGCTTGAAGGTCCGGCTCTTGTGGACAGCTTTGCGCTCCCACCGTCCGCCGTGCGTGTGGCGGATGTGCCGGCCAAACATTGTCGTCTTATCGCACAGATCGCAGGCGCCAGAAGCCATGCGGATATCCCTACTCGTGAAGTCGTAAGCGCTGATGCTACCAGGGCCGCTGGTTCGAGCCAAACCGGCCCGCCCCGCTTTGCCCACAAGTGCCGCCGACCCCGGAAACCGCGTAATCTGGACGGACGGCCAAGAACGGGCCGGCCCGAGGGTATCCCCATCGCCACTGTTTCACTCACCGCCGCCGACCTTGCTCGGCTCTTCGAGGCGGCCTCCGCGCTTCTCACCGCGCGGTCAGCCGCCATCGACGCCATCAACGTCTACCCCGTCCCGGACGGCGACACTGGGACGAACATGGCAGCCACCCTCCGGGAGTCGGTCCGCCAGGCCACCAGCGAGCCCGTCACCGAGGCCGGGGAGTTCTTGCGGCGCCTCGCACGCGGCGCGTTGTTTGGCGCCCGAGGGAACTCCGGTGTCATCCTTTCGCAGGCGCTTCGCGGCCTCGCCGCCTCGACCGAGGGCAAGGCCGCCCTCGACCCACTCGACCTCATCACGGCACTCGCCGACGCGGCCCGCCAGGCCTACCAGGCCGTCGCCAAGCCGGTGGAAGGCACGATGCTCACGGTATTGCGGGCCGCCTCGGAAGCGGCCGCCGGCGACAGCTGCGAGGCGGTCCTCGAAACGGCGCTCGCGGCCGCGCAGCGCGCCGAGGCCGCGACGCCTTCGCAGCTCCCAGCGCTGGCCGAAGCCGGCGTTACCGACGCCGGAGGCGAGGGCATCTGCACCATCCTCCAGGGCCTCCACGCCGCGCTCACCGGCGTCGAGCTCCCGCTCGCAGCCTCGAGCCCCGTCCACGCCCCGGTGCTCCATGCTCACGACGGTGACGATGCCTTCGGCTTCTGCACCGAGTTCCTCATTGAGCCCACGTCCGGGGCGGCGATCGACCTAGACGCGCTGAAGCTCGCCATCGAAGCCCACGGGGCGCGGTCCATCGTGGTCGTCGGCGATAGCACGCTCGCACGCGCCCACGCCCACACTGAGGCCCCGGATGAGCTGATCGCCGTAGCCCGCGAGTTCGGCGCGCTCTCCCGGGTCAAGGTCGACGACATGACCGCGCAGAACCGCCGCTTCGCGACGACGGCGAGCGGCGCATCGGCGAGGACCACGCTCCTCGCCCTCAGTCCGGGGGCCGGCTTCGACGCCATTTTCGCCAGCCTCGGCGCACAGACGGCACGCCTCGACCCGCTCGCCAAGCCCTCCGCGGGCGAGCTTGCGGCGGCCGCCGACGCACTCCAGCGCCCCGATGTCATCCTCCTTCCCAACCACACGAACGTCGTGATGGCCGCCGAGCAAGCGGTCAACCTCGCTTCGTGCAGCCTCCGGGTCGTGCGCACGGAGACGGTCATTCAGGGCTTGGCCGCAGCGCTCGCCTTCTCCCCCGATGAAGACCCGGCGGCCCTCGCAGCGCGCATGGCCGAGGCGACCGGCGCGGTCACGACCATCGAGGTCACCACCGCCGCCGCCAACCGCTCGGCCGACGGCATCGCGGTGCAGGCCGGCGAGGCGATCGCGCTGGTCGATGGGACGCTCCGCGCCGCCGCTGCCAGCCCGCTCGAAGCGCTGGCAGAGGGGCTCGCGGCGGCCGGGGCCGAAGGCGCAGTCGTCACCGTCTACGCGGGCGAAGGCGCACCGATCGAGGGCCTCGAGGCCCAGCTTCGCGCCGTGCTCGGCGAAACAACCGACCTCACCGTCATGCACGGCGGGCAGTCCCTGTACCCGTACGTCGCCTCAGTCGAGTGGTAGATTAGGGGAGGTCTCGACGCGGGCGGCGTCCGAGGACCACAGCCCGAAAGGACGAATAGGGGCATGCACATGGACCGTAAACTCGTGATCCGCCTCGCGGCCGCCGCGGTGGCCGCGCTTTCGACCGTCGGCGTCGCTGCCTGTGGCGGTGACGACGACGAACCCGCCACGCCGACGCCGAAGCCCGCAGCCGCCACGGCCGCTAAGACGACCGCGGCCGAGAACGCAAAAGTTGGCGTCGCCGACAACAGCTTCAGCCCCGCGAGCCTCACCGTGAAAGCGGGCACGGCCGTCCGCTGGACCTGGTCTGGCTCGAACCCCCACTCGATCGTGGGCAAGGGCGACAACGCTTCGAAGATCCCGAAGTCCTCGACTCAGACCGGGTCCGGCACCTATGAGCTGAGCTTCACCAACCCCGGCACGTATGAATACCGCTGTGGTGTCCACGGCGATTCCATGTCCGGCAAGGTCATCGTCCAGTAGCGGACGCTACCTACTGCCCGCCGCCGGCCGGGACGCTCCCCGGTTCAGCGGGGCCAGCCGCCGCGCCAGCCACCTTGGCCCCATCGGCCGGCGCGCCGCCGGGGCGTGGCTGGGCGCCCTTGAAGTCTTTGCGAAGCGGTACCTCCGGCAAGAACACAATCAGGAGGATCGAAAGGCCGGCGATGATCGCCGCGATGGTGAAGATGCCACGTGTCGCCTCCGCGACGGAGCTGCGCTGCGCCGCGGTTGCCGTCGCGAGCAACGCTTCGCCGTCTGGCAGCGCTCTCACCTGCGCCGAGGCCTGGGCAAATGCGACGGGGCTCAGCTGCGCCGTCGGGTCCCCGAAGAAGTCGTAGAGCTGCTCGCCCAACACGGCGCGGTTCTCGGCGCCGACGCGTTCCTCGAACGAAGCCTCATAGGACTGCGTAAGCATGGCCGCGAACACCGCGACACCGAACACGCCGCCGATCTGACGGAAGAACTGATTCGCCGAGGACGCCACCCCGAGGAACTGATACGAAACCGAGTTCTGCGAGATAAGCGAGACGGTTGGCATCACCAGGCCGAAACCGAGGCCAAGGACGACCATGTTCGCGCTGATCCGCCACATCGGCATACCGACGTCAACGGTCCGCAGCCACAGCATCGCGATCAGGATGACAACGGCCCCGAGGATCGTCTGGATCCGGTACCTCCCGGTCCGCGCGATCATTTGCCCGCCAAAGATGCTGGCGACGAGCAGCCCAAGCGACTGCGGCGTCCCGATGATGCCGGCCGCGGTCGCTGACGCCCCCAACGCTGTCTGGACGAACAAGCCGAGATACTGCAACGCCCCCATCATCCCGATGCCCATCACGAGGACCATCGCGTTACAGAGGACGAAGGTCCGGTTCTTGAACAGGAAGAGCGGCAAAATGGGCTCGGGATGGCGCCGTTCTTGCCAAATGAACAGCCCGGTCAGCGCCACGCCGGAGCCCAGCAACGCCACGATCTCGGGCGAACCCCAGGCATACTTGCGGCCCGCCCATTCGAAGCCGAGAAGGACGGTGATGGCCGCACCAGTCAGGATCAGGGCGCCCGCGTAGTCGATCTTCGGACGCCGAAGGTTCGGCCGCGATGGCAGGTTGAACCAAATGGCGGGGATCGCGATCAGCGTGAACGGCACGTTGATGTAGAACACCCAGCGCCAGCCACCGTTGTCGGTGAGGAAGCCGCCGACCGTGGGGCCGAGCACGCTGGCGAGCGAGAAGACGCCCGTGAACAGGCCCATGTACTTCCCGCGCTCGGCGGGCGAAAAAATGTCGCCAACCGACGTGAACACCGACGCCATCAGGATGCCGCCGCCGATGCCCTGGATCGCCCGAAAGATGATCAGGCCCTCCATGCTCGTCGCCGCTCCACAGAGGACCGATGAAAGCATGAACAGCACGAGGCCCACGAGGATGAAAATCTTGCGGCCAAAAATGTCCGAGAGTTTGCCAACGAGTGGCACGACAACGGTCGAGGCGAGCATGTAACTCGTGAACAGCCAGGAGAGGAGATGGAACCCACCCAAGTCGGCCAGGATCCGCGGCGTCGCCGTCGAGACGACCGTCTGGTCGATCGCGGAGACGAACATCGCGAGCATGAGACTGCCCAGGAGCAGCCACTTCTGGCGATTGGTCAGGACTTCCGCGAGCGGCTTAAATTCGGCGCTTGGGTGCATGGGGCGAAGCTCCAAACGTTCACGTTCACGTCAAGGATGCGGGCCAGCGTAGCAGACCATTAGCGAGAAGCAAACTATTTACCGCTCGCGAGCAGGCAACGCTTGGCCGGGCGCGACCGGAGCCGGCTTCGGCGCCTGCGCCGCGCTGGGCGCACCGCGCCGCAGGGGAAGCTCCCGGAGCGAGAAACCGAAGAGCAGCGCGACTACCACCACACCGAGCGCCGCGAGGAAGATGTGCCGGATAGCCTCCGCCACCGCCTCACGTTGAGCGTCGGCTGCCTGCGCCAGGACCGCATCGCCATTGGGCAGGCCGGCCACGTCGGCCTTCACCTGTGCAAAGGCGCGCTCGTTCAGCTGCAGCGTCGGGTCCAAGAACTGCTCGTAGGTTGCGGCCGGCAGCGCTACCTTCGCGGATTCCGCCAACCGAGAATCGAAGGCCGCTTCGTAGGAGGTCGCGAGCACGACGCCAAAGATCGCCGCGCCGAGCACGTTGCCGATTTGCATGAAGAACTGGCGCGAACTGGTCGCCACGCCCATCAGCGCAGGACTGACCGAGTTCTGGATGACCAGCGACATCGTTGGCATCACGAGGCCGGATCCGAGGCCGACGATCGCCATCACGCCGGCGATCTGCCATTGCGGCTCGCCAACATGGAGCGTCGTCAATGTCGCCGTCGCGATCACGGTCAGGATCAGGCCAATGATCGACTGCGTCTTGTACTTGCCCGTCCGCGCGACGATCTGGCCGCCGACGACGCTCGCCGCGAGCATGCCCAGCGACTGCGGCGTCGTGATCAGGCCCGAAGCCGTCGCCGATGCCCCGAGCGATGTTTGGACGAACGTCGGGAGATATTGGATCGCCCCGAATCCGCCCGCGCCCAGCGCCACCACCAGCAGATTCGCGAAGACGAACTCGCGATTCTTGAACAGGTAGAGCGGCATCACCGCTTCTGGGTGGCGTCGTTCTTGGACCACGAACATGCCGAGGAAGATCGCCGTCGCTGCGAAGAGGCCGACCGTCTCCGTCCCAGACCAGCCAAACTCCTTTTGCGCCCAAACCAGCGCCAGCAGGAGGCAGGTCGTCGCGCCGGAGAGCGTTATCGCGCCGAGGAAGTCGATCTTCGGGCGCGGGCCGCCGCGCTTCACCGAGGGAAGGTTCGAACTGATCGCCGCGATCGCGATCAGGGCCACCGGGACGTTGATGAAAAAGCACCAGCGCCAGCCGATATGGTCGGTCAGCAAGCCGCCGACCGTCGGGCCAGAGACGGCCGCGAGCGAAAACGTCCCGGTGAACAGGCCCATGTACTTCCCGCGCTCAGCCGGCGAGAACAGGTCGCCAAGCGTCGAGAACACGGTCGCCATGATCACGCCGCCGCCGACGCCTTGGATGCCGCGCGCCGTGATGAGCATGAGCATCGACTCCGCAATGCCGGAGACCAGCGCCCCGATCATGAAGATAGCGATGCCCCCGATCATGAACGGCTTCCGTCCATAGATGTCGGAGAGCTTGCCGGTGAGCGGCGTCACCACCGTGGACGTGAGCATGTACACGGTGAACACCCACGAGAGCATGCTAAACCCGCCGAGGTCCGAGAGGATCTTCGGCATCGCGGTCGAGACGACCTGCTGGTTCAGTGCGCTCACGAACATCGCGAGCATCAAGGTACCCATCAGCAGCCAGAACTGGCGCTTGCCGAGCTGATCGCGAGTGGGCTGTACCGTCGCCGTGGGGGCCACCGGACTATCCTACCCTTCCGTTAACGTCAGGGTGACTCTAATCCGATCGTTCGCCTCGCGCAAACCATCGAGCGCGGGCCTCCATGCCAACACCAGGACACGCAGGGCGCGTTGGTTTAGATCGCCGCTTAGACGCGCTTTTCCTTGATACGGGCAGCCTTGCCCGTCAGGCCGCGGAGGTAGTAGAGGTTCTTGCGGCGGACCTTGCCGCGACGCATCAGCTCCACCCTGTCGACGCGCGGGCTGTTCACCGGGAAGGTGCGCTCCACGCCGACGC
>JBJXFX010000009.1:0-18328 GCA_046152925.1 Dehalococcoidia bacterium | reverse complement strand
GCCCAGAGCGAAAAGGTGGCCAGGCGGCTGCTCGAAAGGCGTCCTTCGAGTGTCCGTTGCATGGTGCCCGAAACCATGGGGTGACCTCCGGAGTTGAGATGCGGGCAACTCTAATCCGGCCTAAGACAATTGTCTGTGAAGGGCATCACACAACGAACGACGCGGCGTGGTCGCCGCCGGTCAGCTGGCCCGGCGCGTCGCGGTTGCCTTCGCGCGGCGTGTAGCGAACGCGGCTTTGCCGCGGGCGCTCCGCTCCAAGAGCTTCGCGTTCGCGACGGCGCGGTCTTCCGCGGCGCGCGGCTTAGCGAGCTTCTCCGGTTCCAGGCTGTTCGTCGTGTAGCTGCAATTCGGATAGTTCCAGCAGGCGTAGAACGTCCCCCGCCGGGACTTCTTCTCGACGAGCTGGCCACTGCCCGGCTCTTCGGGGCATTCGATGCCCACGGGCACGCTGGACCGGAAGGTGCACTTGCCCGCTTCGCGGTTGTTGCAATCGAGGTACGGGCCGTATGGGCCGACCTTGCGAATGGTGCCGGCCTGACAGATAGGGCAGGCGTAGGAGCTCGGCTCCGGGGCGGTGGATGGCGCAGGCTCGCCCTCCTGGGTCAAGGGCTTCGCGTTGCGGCATGCCGGGAAGCGCGGGCAGGCGAGGAACTTGCCGTTCCGGCCCCACTTGATCACGAGGTTCGCTTCGCCGCAGACGTCGCAGAGGATGTCCGTGTCTTCCTGGATCTTCTCGGCGGAGGTCTTGGCGGCTTCGACTTCGCGCTCAAAATCGCCCCAGAAGTCCCGGACGACCGAGAGGTAGTCGCGGTTGCCGTCGGCGACTTCGTCGAGCTCTTCTTCCATCTCGCTGGTGAAGCCGACATCGACATACTTGTTCACGTGCTCGACGAGCAAGTCGTTGACGAGGAAGCCGAGCTCCTGCGGCACGAGGGCGCGCCCCTGTTTCGAGACGTAGTCGCGCTTGAGCACCGTTTGGACGATGGTCGCGTAGGTGCTGGGGCGGCCGATGCCCTTCTCTTCGAGAGCCTTCACCAGCGTGGCCTCGGTGAAGCGCGGCGGTGGCTCCGTGAAGTGCTGGCGCGGGTCGATGCCGCGGGTGGCGAGCGCGTCGCCGTCTTTGAGGTCCGGGAGTGCGGCGACGGCGCCATCCAGCTCCTCGTCGCCGGGCTCGCTCGCGTCGACGCCGTAGGCGGCGAGATGGCCAGCGAAGAGCAGTTGCTGGGCGCTGGCACGGAAGGTGCCGGTCGTGGCTGTGCCTCGTTTCGCTTCGATATCGACCGTCACGGTGGCGTAGCGTGCGTCGGCCATTTGGCTGGCCAGGAAGCGCTGCCAGATGAGCGTGTAGACGCGCTGCTGTTCGCGGCTGAGGGAAGCGGAGACGCTTTCGGGCGTCCGCGCCGGGTCCGTCGGCCAGATGGCCTCGTGGGCTTCCTGCGCGCCCTTGGCGCGTGTCCGGTAGACGCGTTCCTTCGCTGGGACGAAGTCATCGCCGAAGCGCTGGGCGATGAAGCGGCGGGCGTCGCCGCGCGCGATCGGCGAGACGTTCAGCGAGTCGGTCCGCATGTAGGTGATGAGCCCAACCGGGCCAGCGCCGGGCAGCGTGATTCCTTCGTAGAGCTCTTGCGCCACGCCCATCGCTCGGGCCGCACTCATCCCGAGCCGGTTGTTGGCGGCCTGTTGGAAGGTGCTCGTGGTGAACGGCGGGGCAGGCGCGCGGCCGCGCTCGCCCTTCTTGACGCTGGCGACCGAGAAGGCCGACGCACGGAAGGTTTCGGCCAGCGCCATCGCATCCGCCTGCGACGTGATGGCGGGCCGGAACTCGCCGTTTCCGGGCTTGAGGGTTGTCCCCTTGGCCGCCGATGGGAGCCTGGAAAGCTCGGCTTCGAACGGTTGCCCCTCTTTGTCGAGGAGCGCGTGCATCGTCCAGTATTCCTGGGCGTTGAAGTCGCCGATCAGCCGCTCGCGTTCGACGATCAGCCGCAGCGCCACGCTCTGGACGCGGCCGGCGCTCGCGCTCTTGCTCACTTTGCCCTGGACGAACCAGGTCAACGGGAAGCCGATCAGGCGGTCCAGGACGCGACGCGTCTGCTGTGCGTCGACGAGATGCATGTTGAGCTTGCCGGGGTGAAGGAACGCCTCTTCAATCGCGGGCTTGGTGATTTCGTGGAAGACGACGCGTGACGCTTTCTCATCCGGGATGCCAGCGGCCTGTTGGATGTGCCAGGAGATGGCCTCGCCTTCGCGGTCGGGGTCGGTGGAGAGAAAGACGCGGTCCGCCTGCTCCGCGGCAATGGCGATTTCCCGGATGACGTCCGTCTTGTCGATGCCGCGCTTCTTGTCCTTGACGACGACGTATTTCGGCCGGAACGACTCGAAGTCTTCCAGCCCGTAGCCGTAGCTCGGGAGGTCGCGCACGTGCCCGACGGAGGCGATCACGCGATAGTCCGGGCCGAGGATGTTCTCGACGGTCCTGGCTTTCGCCGGGGATTCCACGACCACGAGGTTCTTGGCCCGCCCGCGGGCAGGGCGGGCAGGGGCTGGGGCCGTATCGGCCGGGGGCGTGGTCCGTGGGCGCTTGGCGGTAGTTGGCATAAAAAGGGTGTCCTCTGCTGGCAGCCGTTCGAGGGTAGACAGGTGGTCGCGGATTTGTCTATGGCGCGTGGGTGCCAGTTTTCACTTCGGCAGGTGCGCCGAGCTTATTCAGGCGCTGGCGTAGACCAATGGTCGCACTTGGCGGACCTTGCCGCGCAATTCGAGGATCTGCAGGGTCGCGCTCACCGCGGCGACGGGCGAGCCGAGTTCGCGGGCCACTTCGTCGACGTGGAGGGAGCCTCCGCCCAGGCAGGCGACCAGCCGCGCCTCCTCGTCGGAGAGTCCGGCGATTGGGCTGGTAACCGCTGGCGGCCGCTCAAGTGGAGCGATGGGAGCCGGCGATTCGAGCGGGAGTTGCTGGCCGGAGTGGAGCAGGTTGAGCTCTTCGCAGAGCTGCGTCGGCGTCGCGACGAGCTTCGCGGTGCTCTCGCGAATGAGTTGATTCGTGCCTTCGCTCTGCTTCGAAAAGACGCTGCCGGGCACGGCGAAGACGTCGCGGCCCTGTTCGAAGGCCCAGTTCGCGGTGTGGAGCGCGCCGCTCCCGGCGCCCGCTTCGATGACCAGGGTCGCTTGGGCCAGGCCGGAGAGGATGCGATTGCGACGCGGAAAGTAGTCCGGACGGGCGGGGATGCCGGGCGGATACTCGCTCACGAGCGCGCCCACCTCCCGGATCCGGTCCGCGAGGCCGACGTTCTCTTTCGGGTAGACCTTGTCGATCCCTCCGGCGAGCACGGCGACGGTTGGGCCTCCGCGCTCCACTGCAACGCGGTGTGCGATCGCGTCGACGCCGTGGGCGAGGCCGCTGATGATCGCCACGCCGGCATCTACGAGGGCGTGACAGAACGTTTCGGTCGCTTGGCGGCCATAGGGGGTCACGCGCCGCGTCCCGACAACGGCGACGGCGCGGGGGAAGTCGGGCCCAGCCGTGCCCCGGACGAAGATGACGGGCGGGCTCTGTGGAATTTCGCGGAGGCTGGCCGGGTAGGCCGCGTCGAGCCAGGTGAGCGCCTTGGCCCCAGCCTCGCGCAGGAGGGCGAGTTCGCGTTCCGGTTCGTACGTGGCGCGGGCTTTGGTAAAGCCGCGGAGGAACTGCGCGTCGAGGCCGGCGCGCCCGACTTCGTCGATCGGCGCCTCCCAGGCAGTGGCCACCGTCCCGAACCGGCTGAGGAGCAGCGAGAAGTTCTGGCTGCCTAGCCCAGCGCGGCGCAGCGCAAGCCATTGGGCGAGCTCCGGGTTTTCCACGGATGCGGAACTATACGGCAGGTTGCGCGTTACCCGGTGGGGCATCGCCGGCGGGCGGTTGGCGGCGGACGCGGAGCCGGCGCAGCCGGCGGCCCGTCATTTGCACCACCCGCAGGTCGAGGCCCTTCGCCGAGACGCGGTCGCCGACGGACGGGAGGCGCCCGAGTTCGTGCATCAGGAACCCGCCGACGGTGTCGAAGTCGTCCGAATCGACGTCCACATCGAAGAGGGCGCCGAGGACCTGGGTGGGCGCGCGGGCGTCGAGCAGATAGTCGCCCTCGGCGAGGCGCTCTTGCGACGGCGCGGCGCGGTCGTACTCGTCTTCGATTTCACCAACGATCTCTTCGATCAGGTCTTCAAAGGTGACGAGCCCGGCGACGCCGCCATACTCGTCCGACACAATCGCGAGGTGGATGCGCGCCTGGCGCATCTCGCTGAGCAGTTCATCGAGCTTCTTGGAGTCCGGGACGTATTCGACCTTGCGCATGATGTCGGCGATCGAGTGGCGGCCGCCGGAATTGAGCGCTCTGAGGATGTCTTTTGCGTAGACGACGCCAGCGACGTCGTCTATGCGCTCACGGTAGACCGGGATGCGGCTGAAACCGTGCTCGGCGATGAGGTGGGCCACTGAGTCGAGCGGCTCGTCGAGCTCGGCGGCGACAATGTCGATCCGCGGCACCATGATTTCGCGCACTGTCTTTTCGTCGAGGCGGATGACGCCGCGGATCATGCGTTGTTCTTGGGCTTCGACGCCCGTCTCGGTCTCGTCCCGCTCGACGATGGCGAGGATGTCTTCTCGATGTTCGCGGACGACCACGCGGAGCGGGCCGGCGAGCAAGCGCGCCGGAAGGGCGAGTAAGGCGGCCGGCAGGGCGAGGACTGCCGCGACCACGCTCGCGACGCCACTCAGGGCGAGCGAAGCGCGCTCTGGTTCGCGGGCGGCGAGCAACCCTGCGGTGAGCTGGACGACCGCGACGACCAGAGCGACGATCGCGCCCGCCGCGAGGGCGCCGGCTGCCTCGCCAGCCCCTTGGGCGCCGGCGAACGCACCGAGCACGACCATCGCGGAGGAACAGAGCGTCCGGCCGAGCGTCAGCGGGCCGAGGACGCCGCGGGGCTCCTGGATGTTCCCGGCGATGCGGAGGGCGCGTTTGTCGCCGCGCGAGGCCATGGCCTCGATGCGGACGGCGCTCGCGCGCTCAAGCGCGGTCTCCGTGGCCGTGATCAGGGCGAGCGGGATGCTGAGGAGGACCAGCCCAAGGATGGCTAAGGGGACGGCGTCCTGCATCTCACTCCTCGCGTCTGCGGATGATCCGGGCGGGGACTCCCACGGCGAGCGCGCCCGCCGGGAGGTCCATCTTGAGCACGGTGCCGGCGCCGGTTTGCGAACCCGGGCCCATGGTGACGGGCGCGACGAGCATGGTGTCGCAACCGACGAACGCGTCATCGCCGATCGTCGTTGGATGCTTCAGTTTGCCGTCGTAGTTGTTGGTGATGACGCCAGCGGCGATGTTCGCGCGGTCGCCCACCGTCGCGTCGCCGAGGTAGCTGAAGTGGTGCATCTTCACGCCGCGTCCGAGCGTCGATCGGTTGACCTCCGCGAAGTTCCCGAGGTGGCAGTCCTCGCCGATCGTCGAGTTGCCGCGAATGTGCGCGTAGGGCCCGACGTGGACCCGCGCGGCAAGCTGGGAGTCCTCGATCGTTGACTGGTCGACCCGGCAATCGGGGCCGATGACGGCGTTACGGAGCACGACGTTCGGCCCAACGACGGCCCCTCGCGCAAGCGAGGATTTCCCCCCGATATGGCAGCCAGGGAGGATCGTGACATCCGGATCCACGGTCACCGAGGCGTCGATGTAGGTCGTCGCGGGGTCGACGATCGTGACGCCGGCCTCGATCAGCCGCAGCCGGACGCGGGAGCGAAGGGCAGCCTCGGCTTCGGCGAGCTTGAGCCGGTCGTCGACCCCCGTGACCTCGACGGCGGTCGCCTCGCTGGTGTGGACATCCCGCTTTTCAGCGACGGCGAGCTCGATCAGGTGCGTCAGGTAGATTTCGCCGCTCGGGCTGACGGGGACGCGGTCGAGGGCGGGCCAGAGCCAGCTCCCGTCGAAAAGGTATTGGCCGGCGTTGATTTCGGCGCCGCGCTGCTTGCCGCGGTAGTCGGCCGCCTCAACGACCTTGGTCACGCGGCCCTTCTTGTCGCGCTGCACGCGGCCGAGCCGCCCGGCGTCTTCGACCCAGGCGGTGACGAAGGCGAGCGCCGCTTCGCCGCGCGCGACCCACAAGCGGGCGAGGAGCGGCGCTTCGATCAGCGGGCAATCGCCGTTGAGGACGAGTACTTCGGAGCAGCCCTCGGCCGCTTCGCGGCAGAGGCGGACGGCGTGGCCCGTCCCGAGTTGTTCGTCCTGGCTCACGAAGGTGACATCGGGCGCCGCGAGTGCGGACCGCACGGCGTCGCCGCCGTGGCCGACGACGACGATGATCCGCTTTGGCCCTGTGGCGCGGGCAGCTTCGAGGACGAGCGAGGCCATGGGCACGCCCCCGACGGGGTGAAGCACTTTCGGCACGGCCGACTTCATGCGGGTGCCTTGGCCGGCTGCGAGCACGATGACGGCGAGATCAGCCACGCCGCGCCTCCTTCTCGGTGGTGGTGGCGGAGCACGCCGGGGGCCGGGGTGGATGGGGTTGGCAACAGGTACACTGACTGTTCATAACGGACGGCGATGCGCGTCCGGTAGTGATCCTAGGAAGGCGCGAGAAACGCTGTCAAGGAGCGTGCTCCCGCGCGGCGTGCGAGGCCTCCCCACTCGACACCATGGCGGTGGCGTCCGTACATTTGTCAACGCGCTATGACAAATCCGCCCCGCACCTCCGACGAGATCCGCGACGCCTTCCTCACGTTCTTCGGTGAGCGCGGACACGCCCATTTGCCGAGCTGGCCGCTGGTCCCGATCGGCGACCCGACCTCGCTCTTCACGTCCGCCGGGATGCAGCAGTTCAAGCCGGTCTTTATGGGCGAACAGGCCGCGCCTGGCCCACGCGCGGTCACGGTGCAGCGCTGCTTTCGCACGACGGACATCGAAGTGGTCGGCGACTTCAGCCACCTCACGGCCTTCGAAATGCTCGGCAACTTCAGCTTCGGAGACTACTTCAAGCGCGGCGCCATCCAGATGGCCTGGGAGTTAATGACCGAGGTCTACCAGCTCGACCCGGCCCGGCTCCACGCGACGATTTACCTCACGGACGACGACTCGTATGGGTTCTGGCGCGAGGTGGGCCTGCCCGACGCCCACATCCACCGCCGCGACGAGGAGCTGAACTACTGGTTCAGCTTCCCGAACAAGACGCCCGGCGCCAGCGGCCCTTGCGGCCCCGATAGCGAGATCTACTACGACTTCTACCCCGAGCGGGGCGTCGAAGGCGCGCAGATGCGCCTCGACGCGGATGGCAACGCCCTTCCCGGCATCGGTGTCGGCTACGACGATGAGCGCTTCCTAGAGATCTGGAACCTCGTCTTCATGCAGCTCTACCAGCACCCCGATGGCAGCCGGGAGGACTTGCCCGCGCAGAATATCGACACCGGGAGCGGCTTAGAGCGCGTGGCCTGCGTCCTTCAGGGCACACGCTCGGTGTTCGAGACCGACATCTTCTTGCCGATCCTGAGCGAGGCAGCGGCGATCCTCGGGTACGACTATTTCGCTGGCGACCCGCACGCGCCTCTCGCCCACACCGTGCGGGCGATGGCGGAGCACTGCCGCGCGGCCACGATGCTGGTCGCCGACGGCGTCGTCCCGAGCAACGAGGGACGCGGCTACATCCTGCGGCGCGTTGTCCGGCGGGCGGTGTACCTCGCCCGGAAGGCGGGTGTCCGCGAGCTTTTCACCGCGCGACTGGCGGATGCGGCAATTGGCAAGCTGCAAACGGGCTACCCGCACATCGCTGAGAGCCGCGACTTCATCCGCCGGGCGCTGATCGCCGAAGAGGAGCGTTTCGTCCGGACGCTGGAGGCGGGCACCCACCGGTTGGACGCGCTGCTCGAGCGGCTTCCTGCCGGTGCCGAGGTCCCGGGTAGCGATGCGTTCTTGCTCTACGACACCTTTGGGTTCCCGTTGGAGCTGACCCGCGAGATTGCGGCGTCCCGAGGTTCTGGGCTCGACGAAGACGGCTTCCAGGCGGCGATGGCGGAGCAACGCCAGCGGTCCCGCGAACACGGCAAGTTCCTGAAGGGGGAGGCATCGCCGCTGCTCAAGGAGATCGGCGACGAGCACAGCGCCTTCGTGGGCTACGACGCGCTCGCGGCCGAGGCCCAAGTCGTCGCCATCCTGAAAGATGGCGCGCTGCTCGCCGTCGCGCCCCAGGGCTCCCTCTGTGAGGTGATCCTCGACTCGACCTCGTTCTACCCGGAGGGTGGCGGCCAGATGGGCGACCGCGGGAACATCCGGACGCCGTCCGGCGTCTTTGCGGTGGAGGACACGCAATCTTCCGGAGGCGCCATCGTGCATCGCGGCCGTGTGACCGAGGGGGAGATCCGCGTTGGCGACGGGGCCGACGCCGAAGTCGATACCCGCGTCCGGCTTGGCGCTGCCCGGAACCACACCGGGACGCACCTTCTGCATGCGGCCTTGCGACGCGTCCTCGGCGGACATGTCCGCCAGCAAGGCTCGCTCGTCACGCCCGACAGGCTTCGCTTCGACTTCACGCACCTGGAGCAGGTGCCCCGCGAGCTCCTGCGCGAGGCGCAGGAGACGGTGAACCAGCGGATCCGCCGCGACTTGGAGGTCCACTGGCGCAGGACGAGCTACCGCGCCGCGGTCGATGGCGGCGCCCTTGCGTTCTTCGGCGATAAGTACGGCAGCGAAGTCCGCGTCGTGGAGATCCGCGACCCGGAGGGCCTCTTCAGCGCGGAGCTCTGTGGCGGCACCCACGTCGGGCGGACCGGCGAGCTCGGCTTCCTCCACATCCTGCGCGAATCAGCGGTCGCCGCTGGGACGCGCCGCGTCGAGGCGCTGACGGGCCGCGCGGCCGAAACCCACCTGATGGAGCAGCAAGACCGGCTCGTCCGCGTCGCCGACCGGCTTTCGACCTCGCCGGCCGAGGTGGAAGAGCGGGTCGAGGCGCTGCAAGGGGAGCTTGAGCGGCTTCGCCGTCAGGCAAGCGAACTGCAACGGCTGCAAGGGGCGGCCACCGCCGACGGGCTGGTCGACGGTGCGGCGCGCATCGGCGAGGCGTTTCTGGTCGTTGCCCGCGTTGAGGCCGCCGATGCCGACGCCCTCAAGGCGATTGCCGATACGGTACGCAACAAGCTGAAGCCCGCGCTCGTCATCCTGGCGAGCGTCGTCGACGGCAAGCCCAACTTCTTGGTCGCGGCGACGCCCGAGCTCACGGCCAATGGAGTCCACGCCGGCAACCTGGTGCGAGAGATCGCCAAGGTGGCCGGAGGGGGCGGTGGCGGCCGCCCAGACATCGCCCAGGCCGGCGCACGCGACGCTGCGAAGCTCGCGGACGCCCTATCGGCGGCCCGCGACCTAGGAGCGAAAGCACTCGGGGGCTAGCCGGTAAGGAGGGTGAGGAGCTGAGCGAACCCGCACCGCGTCCAGAACCAACTCCGTTCCCGGTCGTCGAAGATTCCGGGCTTGCCTCAGTCGTGCTCATCAGCCGTGACGACGACGTCGCTGCTGTTTGTGGCCGGGTCGATAGCGCCGTCACCTATGCCGTGGTGGTCCATGCCCCGAAAGGGAACCGTCAGCTCAGCCAGGAGCTTGGCATGCGCCGGCTCCGACGGCATGCCGAGGAATCCGGAAAGCTGGTGGCGATCGCGACACGGTCCGGCGCGCTCGCCAACCGGGCCCGGCAAACGGGCGTGCCCGTCGCCCGGAAGCCGCAGCATGTGCGGTGGGACTCGGGCGGCCGCTTTGTCTTCCGCATCGGGCCATGGAGCGTGCTCGTGCCGCGCCTCGGGGCGCTCGTCCAACTCGTGGTCATGGGCCTGATCCTCGCATTTGGAGCTGGCCTCGCGCTGGCGCTCGTCCCCAGCGCGACGGTGACCCTCAGCCCGCCGACCGCCACGCTCAACGAGGTGCTCACACTCACCGCCAGCGAGAGCCAGGAGTCGGCCAATGTCGTGGACTTGGTGATGCCGATGCGCGAGGTCTCCTCCACGCAGCGCCTCACGGTCGCGGTGCGGACGACAGGGAAGACTTCGACCCCCACGAAGCAAGCCAAGGCGCTGGTCACCATGACGAACAGCGGGCCGACGGAGGTGTCCGTGCCTGGTGGGGCCGTGCTGCTTTCCAAGGAGGGCGAGCAGTTTACGCTGGACCTTCAAACGACAGTCCCGCCGCGAGGAGTGGTCACGCAGTCCGCGACGGCCGCGAAGCCGGGCGCCCAGGGCAACATCCCAGCGGCGAGCCTGACCCGCTGGCAGGACGCGGGCATCCAGGGGCGGCTGACGGTGACGAACGCGCAGCCTGCTTCCGGCGGCGCGAGCGAGGAACGGCCGGCGGTCGACGCAGCCGACATCGCCACCGTGAAAGCGCTGGCGAAGGGGATTGAGAGCTCCGAGACGGCGCGCCGCACGATCCTCGCAGGGCGCCCGCGTGATGGTGTCTTCCTCTCGACCGCGAAGGCCGCGGTGGCGTTTGGCGAACCGAACGCGGCGGCCGGCGCGAACGCGGACTTCCTCTTCCTCGATGTCGATGTCACGGTCACGGCGATGGCCATCCCGCAGCAGGCGCTGGAGTCCGTTGTCCGTTCGAAGTTGGGAGCGAAGGCGCCGGGGCCACTCGTCCCGGGCTCGGTTTCTGCGGTGGAAGCGGGCGCGGCCGAGACGAACCAACAGGGCGCCATGCGCAATGCCTTCCAGATCTCCGCACGGTTCGCGGAGGCGTTCGACGAACACGAAGTCGAGTCAGTCGTGCGCGGGAAGTCCAAGGCCGATGCTGAGGCCGCCTTGGGGGCCGAGATGGCCGAGGCGAAGCCGTCGCTCAAGCTGTGGCCTTCGTGGGCGCCCTGGACGCCGCGCTTTGGTTTCCGGATCGACGTGGACCTCGCTGACCCCACAGCCGATGGCTCGGGCGAGGACACCTTTGCGCCGGCCGCGGCGGCCACGACGAGCACGCCGCTCGCTTCGGCGACGCCAAGTGCCACCCCCACCCCACCAAGGAGCCCAACGCCCAGTGCGACTCGCCGGCCTTGACCTTGGCGAGCGGAGGACGGGCGTCGCGGTGAGCGACGAGCTTGGCCTGTTCGCGCACCCCCGACCCGCGATCGTCGCCGCGAGCGACGAGGCGCTTGTGGCCGCGGTGGTGGGGCTGGCGGTGCGGGAGAGCCTGACCGCGCTTGTCGTAGGCGTGCCGCTGGGGCTCTCCGGCGCCGACACGGCCCAGACGGCGCGCGCTCGGGCGCTCGGGGCGAAGATCCGGGCGGCCACGGGGCTTCGCGTCATCCCGTGGGACGAGCGCCTTTCGACGGCCCAGGCCGCGCGCGCGGCGCCCGGCCGCAAGGCGCGAGCGAGCGGCGCTTTGGACTCCGCAGCCGCCGCGGTTATCCTGCAAACGGTGCTCGACGCTGTGCGCCAGGGGGTCATCACGCTCGATGCCTAACGGCGTTGCGGTCCTCGCCGTCTTCACCGCCCTGCTCGTTTCGGCGTGCGTGTTGGGCGCGACCTACGTGATCGCCGACACGCCGGGAGCGTTGATCAACGAGAGCCTCGTCGGGCGCCAACAAGTGGCGCCAGCGGCGAGCCGCACGCCCGTCGGCTACCAGCTCGAGGAGGGCAAGTCGGCCAAGGACATCGGCAAAGACCTCGAGGCGCTCGGGGTGATCCGGTCAGGCGAGCAATTCCAACTCCTTGTGGGGCTCATGGGGCTCGGCTCGAAGCTGAGCGCGGGGGAATACGACCTGCCGCTCGGGATTAGCGCGGCGACCGCCGTCCAGGTCCTGACCGTGAAGGGGGCCGTGCCGACCATCCGGATCACGTTCCCGGAGGGCATCCGGATCGAAGAGATGGCCGAGATTTCGGAACGGTCGGGCTTCGCGACTCGTCGGGAGTTCATCGAGGCTGTGAGCAAGGCCACGTTGCCGGCCGAACTGGGCGCCCTGCCCCAGGGCCAAACGTTGCAGGGGTACCTGTTCCCCGATACCTACATCCTGCCGATCGGTTCGCCACCCGCGGCGCTTGTTGAGTTGATGTTGAAGACGTTCGTGCGCCGCTTCAACGCCGATCTTCGTGCGGCCGTCGAAGCGCGCGGCCTCACGGTCCACCAGGCGGTGACACTCGCCTCGATCATCGAGCGGGAAGCTGTGCTCGCGGAAGAACGGCCGCTGATGGCGGCCGTTTTCTACAACCGAATGGCCGCTGGCGACCTCCTCGGCGCGGACCCGACGGTGCAGTACGCGGTATCGCTTTCGCCGGGGAGCGTGCAGGCGTTCGGGTGGTGGAAGAAGAACCTGACGCTCGACGACCTGAAGCTCGATTCGCCCTTCAACACGCGGCTCAAGCCCGGAATCCCGCCGGGGCCGATCGCGAACCCGGGGCTTGCCTCGCTGGAAGCTGTGGCGAATCCCGCGGATTCAAAGATGTACTACTTCGTGGCCGATGCGAAGAAGGGCGATGGCTCGCACGTCTTCGCCGAGACGCTGGAAGAGCACAACCGCAACCAAGCTACCGTGGGTCAGCCATGAAGCACGCGGGGATCATCGGCTTCCCGGTCGCGCACTCGCTCTCGCCCGTCTTCCAAATGGCGGCTTTCCGCGAATGCGGCTTGGGCGTCGACTACCTGAAGTGGGAGACGCCGGCGGATTTGCTCGCCGCGCGGGTGCTGCGCCTGCGGGAGCCCGACTGCCTCGGCGCGAACGTGACCATCCCGCACAAGGAGGCGGTCATCCCGCTGCTCGACGAGCTCGGCGGGCAGAGTGCGCGGGTGGGTGCGGTCAACACGGTCGTCAACCGCCAGGGCCGCCTGTTTGGGTTCAACACGGACGGGCCGGGCTTCGTTAGCGCGTTGCGGAACGAGTGTGGGTTCGATGCCGGCGGGAAGCGGTGCCTGCTCCTCGGCGCGGGCGGCGCATCGCGCGGCATCGCCTTCGCTCTGGCCGAAGCCCGCGCCGCCGGGATCACGATCACGAACCGCACCGTCGACCGGGCCGCGCGGCTCGCCGACGCGGTGGCCAGCGCGACCGGCCTGGAAGTGATGGCCGGGGCCGCTGCGGATGTCCGCCAGTTCGACCTCGTGGTCAATTGCACCTCCGTTGGGATGCATGGGGGCCCCGATCCAGACGGGTTGGCGGCCGACCCGAAGGGCATGGGGCCGGGGTCGTTGGCGGTCGACATCGTCTATGCGCCGGAGGAGACGCCGTTTCTCCGTGCTGCGGTCGCGGCCGGCGTGCGGACGCTCGGCGGCCTGCCGATGCTGATTTATCAGGGCGCCTTGGCCTTCGAACTGTGGACCGGGGTGCACGCACCCGTGGATGTGATGTTTGAAGCAGCCCGGAAGGTGCTGCGCGAACGTGAACGGGCGCGCGGGGGCGCCTCATGATCGTCGTCGCCTCGACCATTGTGCTGGGGCTGTTTCTCCTCTTCGGGTGGATCATTTTCAGCGAGATGCTGCAGCACCGCGTCTGGCGGCGGCGGGTCGAACAAGGCGATGTTGGGATTGTCCACGCCTTGATCGAAGAGGCGCTCGGCACGTGGCGAAAGGCGCGCCCGCCGCGTGGGTTGCCCACGCAACTTTGGTCGGGCGTGCAAGGCGCGCAGTTGGTGGCCGTTACAGCCGATTCGGCGACGCTCTCGGCGTCCGCGGAGCCGGCGTTTCGCACCGAAGATGGACGCCGGGTCCAGACGAGTTCGGCGCTCGACGAAGCGACGGCGCTCGCCGCCAGGATCGTCGACATGATGCTGTACGATGTCCCCAACCTTCGACTCGACGCAGTGCGAGTCGATGTGTTCTCGACTTTCACGGGAGCCGATGGGGCAGCAGTGCAACAGCCAATTCTGACGACCACCGCCACGCGGGCGGACGCTGAGGACGTGGCTTGGGAGTCGTTGACTCCGCAGGAGGTGCTCGGGCGTTTCGCCACGCGGTTCGCCCTCGGTGCGAACGGCCAAGCGCTTCCCATCCCGCTCGACCCGATCGAGGGCTCGCTGCCAGAGCCGGCCGAGGGGGTCGCCTGATGGGCCAGTTTCGCTTTCTGACAGCAGGGGAGAGCCACGGTGTGGGCCTGACAATGATCGTCGAGGGGCTGCCAGCGGGCCTCCCCCTGAGCGAGGCCGACATCGCGGTCGACTCCCGCAGGCGCCAGGGCGGCTACGGGCGCGGCGGCCGGATGAAGATGGAGGGCGACCAAGCCCGGATCACCTCTGGCGTGCGTCACGGCAAGACGCTGGGTTCGCCGATTGCGCTTTGGATGGAGAACCAGGTCCACGGGAAAGATGGCCCCGATTGGCCACGCCTGATGGCGTTGGAGCCGGTCGAGGGCGAGGTCGAGCGCGTCACGCGCCTCCGGCCGGGCCACGCCGACCTCCCCGGCACGATCAAGTACGGCTTCGACGACGTGCGCAACGTCCTCGAGCGCGCCAGCGCGCGGGAGACCGCGGCCCGCGTCGCCGTTGGGGCGATCGGCAAGCGGCTCCTCGCGGAGTTTGGCGTCGCGTTCAACAGCCACACCGTGTCCATCGGCGGCGTCCAGGCGCCCGCGATCGGCGCCATCGACTGGGCAGCGGTCGAGGCCGACCGCGTGCGCTGCGCGGACCCAGCCGCGAGCGCGGCGATGATCGCGGCGATCGACGCGGCGAAACACGAGGGCGACACCCTCGGCGGCGAGGTCGAGGTGGTCGTCACGGGCCTGCCGCTTGGCCTCGGGAGCTATGTCCACTGGGACCGGAAGCTTGATGGCCGCATTGCGCAGGCGATCTGCTCGATCAACGCGTTCAAGGGCGTGGGATTCGGCGGTGGACTCGCGAACATCGCCAAGCGCGGCTCCCAGGTGCATGACGTCATCCTGCCACGCTCCGCATGGGAGCCTGGGCGGTCTTGGCAACATAAGACCAACAACCACGGTGGCATCGAAGGCGGGATTTCGACCGGCGAGCCGCTCGTCGTGCGTTGCGCGGTGAAGCCCATCCCGACGCTTGCTCATCCGCTGCCCTCGGTCGACCTCGATACCGGCGAGGAGGTGTTGGCGCATTACGAGCGGAGCGACGTCTGTGTTGTGCCGGCCGCCGGTGTGGTGGCCGAGGCGATGGTCGCGATCGTGCTCGCGGATGCTTGGCTCGAAAAGTTCGGCGGCGACACCTTGGCGGAGGTCCGGATGAACCACGCCGGCTACCTCACCACCATCGGGCCGCGCGCCCTGGAGTAGCGATGGCCACGGCGGACCGCATTTTTCTGATCGGGCTATCGGGTTCGGGGAAGTCCACAGCTGGACGGATCGTCGCCGAGCGTCTCGGTTGGCGCTTCTTCGATAGCGACCGGCTGATCGAAGAGCGCGCCGGCCGCTCGATCCCCGACATCTTCGAACAGGCTGGCGAACCCGCGTTTCGGGCCATCGAAGCTGACGTGCTCGCCGAGATGGCGCGCGAACGCCACGTGGTGATCGCGACGGGTGGGGGCGCGCCTACCGACGCCCGGAGCCGGGAGGCGATTGCGAGCGGCCTCGTCGTTTGGCTCGATGTGACCCCAGAGCAGGCAGCTCGCCGGCTCCGCGTCCCCGGCAACGAAGACCGCCCGCTGCTTCGCGCGCCTGATGGCAGACAGCTTTCGCACGACGAACTCGTCTCGAAGCTTGGCGGGATGCGCGAAGCGCGCACGCCCGCGTATGAGCGCTCCGACCACGTCGTCGCGGTCGATTACTACTCGGCCGAACGGGTCGCGGACCGCGTCGCTGAGCTCGCCAGCTCGGCGGGGCATCCTTCGACCGGCCCGAGGCGGTTCGACCGGCCCAGCGGGCCCGTCGAAGCGGTCGTCGAGACCCGTGCCACGAGCCAGCGCTACACCATCTCGGTCGAATCGGGGAATTTGGGGCGGGTCGGCGCCGTCTGCCGCGCGCTTGGGCTTCAAGGCCGCGCCTTTCTGGTGACAGACTCCGGCGTGGGCCCGAAGTACGGCGCCGCCGCTGCGGCATCACTCGCTGACGCGGGCTACCCCGTCGCGACGCACACCTTCGTCGCCGGAGAGGAGCACAAGGACCTCGCGACGGTTGCGGAGGTCTATCGCTGGCTGCTCGAACACCGCGTCGAGCGGTCGGACTTCCTCGTCTGCCTCGGCGGCGGCGTTGTGACCGACTTGGGCGGCTTCGCCGCCGCGACGGTGCTTCGCGGGGTCGACTTCGTACACGTGCCGACGACCCTCTTGGCGATGGTCGATGCGGCGGTGGGCGGCAAGACGGGGGTCGACCATCCCCAGGGCAAGAACATGGTCGGCGCGTTTGCCCAGCCGCGGGCCGTGGTGATCGACCCTGACGTCCTGAGGACCCTCCCACACCGCCTGCGGGTCGAAGGGCTGGCCGAGCTCCTGAAGCACGGCCTGATCCTCGACGCGGGGCTCTGGCGCGACCTGGAGGCCATTGCCGGCGATGTCGACGCCGCCTGCGCGTCGTCGTTCATCGGCCGCAGTGTCGCGATCAAGGCGGCGGTGGTCTCAGAGGACGAGCGCGAAGCCGACCTTCGGGCCTTGTTGAACTACGGCCACACCGTCGGGCACGCCATCGAAAAGGTGAGCGGCTACGGGACGTACCTCCACGGCGAGGCGGTCGCCATCGGGATGCGCGTCGCCGGGATGCTCTCGGTGGGGATGGGCCTCCTCACGGCGGCCGAGTTCGAGCTCCAGCAACGCGTGCTCACCGCATACGGGCTGCCCGACCGCGCGCCCGGCCTCGACCCGGCGGCAATCATCGAGGCCACGCGGTCTGACAAGAAGGTACGCGCCGGGAGCGTCCGCTGGGTGCTGCTCGAAGGCATTGGGAAGGCGACGCTGCGGTCCGACGTGCCCCAGGCGCTCGTCCAGGAAGCCGTGGAGTCCGTGACCCGGTGACGTTCCGGTTCGAGTTGCTCTCGCGTCCGGCTGGTCCGGTAGGCCCGCGGCGAGGGCGCCTCCATACCGCACACGGCACCGTTGAGACACCCGTTTTCATGCCCGTGGGAACGCTTGCGACGGTGAAAGCGCTCCTCCCCGACGATGTGCGCGCCACTGGCGCCGAGATGCTCCTGGTGAACGCGTACCACCTCTCGCTGCGGCCGGGGGCCGAGACGGTCGCGTCGCTCGGCGGCGTGCACCACTTCATGGACTGGCACCGCCCGATCCTGTCCGATAGCGGCGGATTCCAGGTGTTCAGCCTGGCGCGCATCCGGAAGGTGAGCGAGGAGGGAGTCCGGTTCCGGTCGCATCACGACGGGTCGGAGCACTTCTTCACGCCTGAGAAGGCGATGGAGGTGCAGCGCGCGCTCGCGGTCGACATCGCGATGCCTCTGGATCACGTTGTGCCGGGGGACGCGCCGTCGAAGCTCGCCCGGGAAGCTGCGGAGCGGACGGTTCGCTGGTACGAGCGGTGCCGGGCGGCCGCCGATGGACTGACCACGTTTGCCATCGTCCAGGGCGCCACGGACCCGGAGCTGCGGCGCTGGCACGCCCAGACGTTGCGGAGGTTGGATGCGCCGGGCTACAGCATCGGCGGGCTCTCCGTTGGTGAGTCGAAGGATGCCATGTGGGCGATGACCGAGGTGGTCTGTGGGGAGCTGCCGCTCGACCGTCCTCGGTATCTCATGGGCGTTGGGAGCCCGGAGGACCTCGTCGAAGGCGTCGCGCGGGGTGTCGACATGTTCGACTGCGTCTTGCCGACGCGCCTGGGGCGAAACGGCGCGCTGTTCACGCGCGACGGGCGGGCGAACATCCGGAATGCGCGCTGGACGCGCGAGGCCGGCCCGGTCGACGCGGGATGCGACTGCCTCGCGTGCACACGGTTCAGCGCGGCCTATCTGCACCATCTGTTCCGGAACGCCGAACTGTTAGGCTATCGCTTGGCCACGATCCACAACGTGCGTTTTCTCGTCCGGTTGATGGTCGAAGCGCGGCAGGCCATCGAGGTAGGGGCGTTTGAGGCCTGGGCGGAGGCGTTTCGGACGCGATACCGGCCAACAGACCACCAATCGCGGGTTGCGCAGCGGCGTGAATGGGAGGCATCGAGACAAGGAGGATGAAAGATCGTGGGATCGGCGGAAAATCCGTTGACAACCCTCTCTTGGCGAGATAGTCTTCTCCTTCGTGGCCCTGAAAAGCGGCCGGCGCACTTTAACAACTGGATAGCGGACGAAAGAGAACGTTGGGAACCCGTTAAGGGAACTGACCAACGCGAGAGCGTTGGTGCAACCTTTTTTTCGGAGAGTTTGATCCTGGCTCAGGACAAACGCTGGCGGCGTGTATTAGGCATGCAAGTCGCACGGACCTTCGGGTCAGTGGCGGACGGGTGAGTAACACGTGGGTAACCTGCCCCGAAGTGG
>JBJXFX010000008.1:0-2881 GCA_046152925.1 Dehalococcoidia bacterium | reverse complement strand
AGCGCTGCACGTCGCCGATACCATCGATCCGATGGAATCGGGCTTCCGCTGCCTGCCGACCGCCTGAGTTGGCGGGCATCGACCTGATCGGATCTGCGATCGCAACATCGGACGCTGCCGTCCCGGTGCTGAAATGAAAAACGGCGGCTCCCCTGAAGGAGCCGCCGCTCGTAACGTGATGGTGTCGATCGGATCCGCTCGAGGATCAAGCCGCCTTGCGACGCAGGCCGGCCAAGCCCAGCAGGGCGGCGCCGAACAGCACCGCCGTCGCCGGGACCGGGACCCGCTCGTCGACGATGACGTCATCGATCTTCGCGCCGAACACATAGGCGTAGTCGATCGTCTTCGACGTGCCCTCGGCCATGTCGCCGAGGCGCCACGCCATCTGCAGGCCTTCGTCGCCTGTCGACGTGCCGGGGAACGTCGCGCCGTAGCCGGCGAGAACATTGTCCGGATCGTCGTTGTTGCAGCAGAAGCCCGAGATCCCGGTGTCGTGCGCGTATGTATTGCCGCTGAGGTTCAACAGCGCCAGGAACAGCCCCGACACGTTGCCCTTGGAGCCGACGAAGTCGTTTGCCGACAGGGTCGCGTTGCCGCGCTGATTGACGGTGACGAAATCACCGAAGCGATTGACATCCGGATCCGGATCGACGGAACGCCCGAACACGACGTCGAGCAGAGCCGCCAGCGCCGTGATGGTCGTCGAAATCACGACGCGCTCGGAGTTCGCGGTCACCTTGTAGGTGTTCGTGATCTGGAGGACGCCGGCGACGCTGCTCGTCCAGGTGGCGCCATCAACAATGGGGGTCGGCGCCGCGGTCCCGAAGTCGGCCGGACCTTGATTGTCATTGAGCAGCTGAGTGCGTCCGCTGGTCGGGGACGTCGCATACTTGACGGCGAAGCCTTCGTGCGGGCTGCCCGGCGTCAGATAGTCATTCGGGATGCCGCCCGGGGCGAAGCTCCCGGTCCCCGTCGGGTCATGCAGCATGCCTGGCGGAGTAGCGCCACCGCTGCCCAGCGTGCCGTTGTCGTTCACGCCGACCTGCACGTAATTGCCAGTCAACGTCAGCGGCGCGGCCGACGCTTGCGCCGCGAGGCCGATCACGGCCACCCCGGCAAGTAGGAACGATCTCATCATGACTAGACTCCTTTTCGGTTTGTCCGCGGTGCACCAACCGGTTGAATCGATCACGCGATCTCCTCTTTCCTGGCGCACTCAGCCGCAGTAATGCGATCCGCGTGCCAGAAATCAGGGTCGCAGTGTTTTCAAAGGCTTTGGTTGCGGATCGTTAAGGGGTCCGGCGATGAGGCGGACGTTAAGTAATTTTTTCCGACGGTTAATTTTCCCGACGCTGAATTCTCCCGACCCTGGCTCGATGAGCTTCGTCGGTCTTGCGCGGCCCTGACGCCGGCCGTCACGCCTTGGCCGCGCGGCGGAGGGCCGCGTCGAGTTCGGGCATTCCGTCGGGGCGACCGAGGTCGCGGATCGAGTCACGCCGAACCCCGGGCGACCGACGCCGCAGGGGACGATGCCCGCGAAGTGGTCGAGATCGCAGTCGACGTTGATCGCGACGCCGTGGAAAGTCACCCAATGCCGGACGCGGACTCCGACGGCCGCGATCTTGTCCTCGCGTCGCCCGCCGGCGAGGGTTGGTCCCCGATCGACCCAGATCCCGACCCGGCCCTCCCGCCGCTCGCCGCGGATACCGAGTGAGGCCAGCGCCTCGATGATCCATTGCTCGAGCCAGCGCACATAGGCGTGGACGTCGGACCCGCGGCGTCGCAGGTCCAGCATCGCATAGGCCACGCGCTGGCCCGGCCCGTGATAGGTGAACTGGCCGCCTCGCCCGGTGCGGAAGACCGGGAAGCGCTCCGGCGCCAGCAGGTCGGCGTCGCGCGCGGAGGTTCCGGCCGTGTAGAGCGGCGGGTGTTCGAGGAGCCAGACCATCTCCGGCGCGTGCCCGACGCGAACGGCGGCGACCCGCTCCTCCATCGCTGCAACGGCATCGGGATAGGCGATCAGCCCCTCGGAAACGCGCCACTCGATCTTGTCCAAGTCGTTGGCAGAGAAACCCATTCCGTCCTCGTGTTCCGCGCGATGAACGTTGCACGGCCGGGGGCGATTTGCTATTGCGCACGGCCTTGTTTGGCAAGACCGCAATCCCGCGCGGTCCCCAGGCGGTCGTGGCGGAATGGTAGACGCGCCAGCTTGAGGTGCTGGTGGGGGAAACCCCGTGGAAGTTCGACTCTTCTCGACCGCACCAAACTTGGAGGGCGCCCCTCGGCCCGATGTCGCTTCGACACGGGATGTCGCAGACACAGGCGAGCGGCCCAAGCTGACTCACCCGGCGGCTCCGGCCGTCTTACGTTTTGTTGGCCCAGAGCCCGGGGACGCCGATGGCGGACGACAAGCTGCGTGAGAGCGCGCTCGAGTATCACCGGTATCCGACGGCGGGCAAGCTCGCGATCGTCGCGACCAAGCCCCTGGCCAACCAGCGTGACCTCGCGCTCGCCTATTCTCCGGGCGTCGCCTTCGCCTGTCAGGCCATCGTCGAGAACCCGGCCGAAGCCGCCAATCTGACGGCGCGCGGCAATCTGGTCGGCGTGATCACCAACGGCACCGCGGTGCTGGGCTTGGGCGCGATCGGGCCGCTCGCCGGCAAGCCCGTCATGGAGGGCAAGGCCGTCCTGTTCAAGAAGTTCGCCGACATCGACGTCTTCGACATCGAGATCGCGGAGCGCGATCCCGACAAACTGGTCGAGATCATCGCCAGCCTCGAGCCGACCTTCGGCGGCATCAATCTCGAGGACATCAAGGCGCCGGAGTGCTTCGAGATCGAAGCCAAGCTGCGCACGCGCCTCAAGATCCCCGTGTTCCACG
>JBJXFX010000081.1:0-3115 GCA_046152925.1 Dehalococcoidia bacterium | reverse complement strand
TGAGCTGCAGGTACCGTTCGGTCAGGTTTACGAGTCCGGCCTTGGTCAGGCGGGCGATGGACATCGCCTGCTGCGCCGCCGGGGTCTTCGACAGCCTCCACCATCCTTTTCCCGATGAGGCCGTCGTCACCGCCGCGTCGCGGCTCACGCCTCGCGCGACGAGGTAGCGTATCATCGCGCCCCGTCGCTTGAGTTGCTTGAGCCGGTAGCATCGCAGCTTGTGCCTCACCCACTCGTCCATCGCGAGCATCCGGGTCTTGCACTCCGCAAGGCGGAAGTACGCCACCCAGCCGGTCGCGAACGAGTTCACTTCCGAGATGATCCGCTTCGATTCCGCGCCGCGGTTGCGGCGCGTGGCTTCGCGGATGCGCTCCTTGAACCGCTCCCAGCTCTTCGGCGCGACGCCGAGGCGTCCCCCGCCGAGGAGCCGGTAGCCGAGGAACTTGCGCTCGCGCACGGGGGCGACGGCGCTCTTCTCCCGGTTCACGCGCAGCTTCAGCTTCTCTTCGAGGAACTTGGTGACGGAGGCCATGATGCGCACCCCCGCCGCCTTGCTTCGGACGTAGATGTTGCAGTCGTCCGCGTAGCGGCAGAAGCGGTGGCCCCGTCGTTCGAGTTCCCTGTCGAGGTCGTCCAGAAGCACGTTCGCCAGCAGCGGCGAGAGCGGACCGCCCTGCGGCGTCCCCTCCTCGCGGCGCACGCACACGCCGTCCCTCATCATCCCCGCTTCGAGGAAGCGGCGGACGATGCGGAGCAGCCGTGCGTCGCCGACGTGCCGAGCCAGCCGCGCCATCAGGATGTCGTGGTTCACCCGGTCGAAGAACTTCTCGAGGTCGAGGTCCACCACGATGGTCCGCTTCTCCGCGCCCACATGCCGCTGGGCTCGCCGAAGCGCCTGGTGCGCGCCGCGTCCGGGGCGGAACCCGAAGCTCGCGTCGGAAAAGGTTGGGTCGATGAGGGGGCCGAGCACCTGCAGCATCGCCTGCTGCACCAGCCGGTCCACCACCGTCGGGATGCCCAATTGACGCATCCCGCCGCCGGGCTTGGGGATTTCCACCCCGCGCACCTGCGATGGCCGGTAGCTGCCGTCCACAAGCGACTTTGCAAGTGTCTTCCCGTTCGCCGCGAACCAGTCCGGCAACTCGCCGGCGGTCATGCCGTCGACGCCCGCCGAGCCCTTGTTCGCCCGGACCGCCTTCATCGCCCGGTGGAGGTTGCCGAGTTCGGCAACCCGTTCCATCAGGTCCTGCGTTGCCAAGGCTCGTCCCTGCACCGCCGCCGCGAACGCTTGCCGCGCCTCATCGCCCCGCCCGGCGGTTCCGCCGCCTGCGTCTTGCGCCTCTTGGCGTACCGGCGTCCCCCCGAACAAGTCGAGCTGGCTGCCGGTCCTTGCCTGCGACCCCGCGTTCATCGAGACGTTGCCGACTGCTCCTTGCGGTTGCGATTCGGCCCTTCGCCCTCGCGGGCTACTATGGCCTCTGCTGACTCCTCGCGGCCCGTCCCGCGCCGAAGCCCGGTAGTCGCCATTCGGGCGACAGCCCGCGAGGTCTCCCACGGTAAGACGCGGCTCCTTCCGCCGGTCCCGCCGGATTTACCTGCGCGCGTCCGGACGACTATCGGGCGTCCCCGTCCACAGCCGGGTTACCCACGCGCGCCGGGCCTGTATCCGGTTTCTGTTCGTCGGAACCGACTTTCGCCTCGGGCTTCCTCCGGACCCCGCCTCGCGGCGACGCCCTTGCCTCCGGCTTGCACTTCCCGTCGTCAGGGTATGCAGGGGACTTTCACCCCCGAGAGTCGCGCCATGCGTGGCGCACTGCGGGGAACTCGGACCGCCGTCGGCGCCCCGAGTGCGATTTGTTTTGCGGGGCCCATGCAGCGCCCCTCCATCCCGGCCCAAAACTTGTACCCGCTGGCCCGACGCCCGAGGCTGGGGCGTTTTGGCCGATGCAATACTACCACGACCGGATCGTCTGGATCACCGGTGCCTCGACGGGAATCGGGGCGGCGTGCGCGCGTGTGATGGCGCGGCGCGGCGCGCGCGTGGCGTTGTCGGCGCGCAGCGAGGCGAAGCTCGACGAGCTGGTGCGCGAAATCGGCGCAGACCGTGCACTCGCGGTGCCGCTCGACGTGACGGATCGCGAATCGAACGCCGGGGCGGTTCGCCGCATCGTGGGGCATTTCGGGCGCATCGACACGGCGTTCCTGAACGCCGGGACATGGCTGCCGATGGACCTGCCGGCGTTCGACTCGGCGATCTTCGAGGAGACGATGCGCATCAACGTGATGGGGATGGTGTACGGCATCGAGGCGGTGCTCCCCGAGCTGATGAAGTCGCAGGGCGCGCACCTGGTCGGGATGAGCAGCTCGGCGGCGTACCGCGGCATACCGCGCGGCGAGGCGTACTGCGCGTCGAAGGCGGCGATCCGCGCGATGCTGCAGGGGCTGCGCTGCCAACTGAAGCCGCGCGGCGTGTCGGTGACGGTGGTGATGCCGGGGTTTGTGAAGTCGCCCCTGACGGACACGAACGACTTCAAGATGCCGTTCCTGATGGAGACGGACGACGCGGCGCGGATCATCGCCGACGGCGTCGCGCGGCGCAGGACGGAGATTGCGTTTCCGTGGCAATGGATCGCGCTGCTGAGGCTCGCGCAGATGCTCCCCGATGGAATCTACACGTCGCTCATGGCGAAGCGGGCGGTCCGCAAGTGAGGCTCGCCATCGTGGGAAGCGGCATCTCGGGGCTCGTGTGCGCGTGGCTCCTGCACGGCCCGCACGACGTCACGGTGTTCGAGGCGGGCGACTGGGTCGGCGGCCACACGAACACCGTCGATGTCGAGGCGGGTGGGCGCCCGTGGGCAGTGGACACGGGTTTCATCGTGTTCAACGAATGGACGTACCCGAACTTCATCCGGATACTCGACAGGCTGGGCGTGGCCTCGCAGGAGAGCTCGATGAGCTTCTCGGTTTCGTGCGAGCGCACGGGGCTCGAGTACAACGGGACGTCGCTGAACACGCTGTTCGCACAGCGCCGCAACCTGCTGCGCCCGTCGTTCCACCGGATGATCCGCGACATCCTGCGGTTCAACCGCGAGGCGGGGGCGCTCCCCGCGTCGAA
>JBJXFX010000079.1:0-8037 GCA_046152925.1 Dehalococcoidia bacterium | reverse complement strand
CTCGCTACGTGACCGCGCTCGGCGGTACGCCGCATCTCGAAATCGAGCTCAATGGTGAGCGCCTGCCCGTCTTGTAGGCCGCTGGCGAAGATCGCGTAGAATCTCGCCCGACGGAGGTGCAGCCATGGCCGATTCGCTGATTACTCAGGAGATGCGCGACGCGATTGGCGTCGAAGGGCCGCCAACGACCTATGAGGTCGACCGCACCGCCATCCGGATGTTCGCTCGCTCCGTCGGGCATACCGACCCGATCTACTTCGATGTGGAAGCCGCGCGGGCGGCCGGCTATCGCGACATCCCCTGCCCGCCAGGCTACCTCGGGACGCCGATCTTCAACCCGAAGACGAGCGACCCGACGAGCGCCAACCGGACGAACCGAGAGCTGCAGCCGTCCCGCCCGCTGAATCGGCGGCTCAACGGCGGCACAGAGATCGAGTACTTTGGCGACATCTGCGCCGGCGACGTGCTCACCTCCCGCGGCCAACTCGCCGACGTTCAGGAGCGCAAGGGCAGCATCGGCGACATGCTGATCAGCACCTCGAAGTCGACCTATCGCAATCAAGATGGCGCGGTGGTCGCCGTGATGACTGGGACCGGCATCCGCTACTGAGCAGGCCCGATGCGATAGAACGTCAGCCACGTGCCGTCGGGGTCTTCGACGGTGAACTCCGTCTGCCCCCAGTCACGCGTAGCCAATGGGTCCACAATCCGGAGCCCGGCTTTCTGGGCGGCCGCGTAGAGCGCATCCAAGTCCGGCGCTTCGATGTAGAGGGCCTGCGCGGAACGCGAGCCGAGCCGTTCGGCGATCTCGGCGTTGTAGGCCGGGCTGTAGAACCCCTGGAGCGCTTCGAGCATCAACCGGGCATCACCCCGTTCGAGCGAGTTGTGTGCGCTATCGACCGGACGCACCGGCCTGAAGCCCAGTACGTCGATGTACACGTGGAGCGCCGCGTCCATGTCTTGGACGCGGATAGCGGTGGTGATGCCTGCCATTGCGGCCTCCCAACTCTCGAATGCGGACATATTTCACTTAAGAGTGAAGTATTGTCAAAGCCTAGGAAAGGGACTCACCGTTCCGAAAGTGTGATCAGGCGGCTGCGGGGGGACGTAGGTAGCGGTCAGGAGGGATTACCATGGACGCTCGCTCGCTCGCACTGTTTCAGCTCGATTTTGCCAAGGACTTCTACGACTACGCGCTCGGCGGTGTCGATGACGCCCTCGCGAACCAGGCGTCGCCCGGCAACCTCGCGACCATCGCCCGGATCTACGTCCACCCGTGGATCGCGCTCGACGAGTTCATGCATACGCTCTCCCAGGGACAACCGAGGCTCTGGGAGAGCGGCGGCTGGGCGGCGATGACGGGCGGCCCAGCCGACCCCGAGGATTGGACGACGCCGATCGCCCTCCGCCTCGACGCGTTTAAGGAGTATCGCAGCGCCGTGATCGCCGCAGCGCAGCACTTTCTCACCAGCGCTCCCGATGCGCTGCTTGCGAAGGAGGTTGACACGCCGCTTGGCAGGATGCCTGTCATGACGCTGGTCGCCGGCGTTGGGATGCTGCACCTTGGCGAGCACATCGGCGACATCGCGACCCTCAAGGGCGTGCGTGGGATTCAGGGTTTGCCCTTCTGAGCACCAAGGCGGTGACGCCGGTAGCCTAGACCAATGGGCTTCACCCCGGTCCCAGAGCTAGACACCGTCCTTGCCGACCTCACCGCGCGCGTCGCGGAGGTCCTCCAGGACAACTTGGTCGGCGTCTACCTCGTCGGCTCGTTCTCCCAGGGCGACGGAAACGCGTCCAGCGATTGCGACTTCATGGTGGTCATCCGCGCGGATCTCAGCGGGCCAACCGTCGAGCGGCTCAACGCGGTGCACGCCGCCGTCTATGGCCGGCCGGACGTGTGGGCGCAGCATCTCGAGGGCTCGTACGTACCGGCCGGCGTCTGGCGGGACCTTGCGAGCGCACCTGTCGAGCCCCCCGAGGGCCCGCGGCCGGCCGATTGGCTCGACCCGGCAGTCGGGGGCGGTCGTGCTACGGCCTACCCGCTCTGGTACCTCAACAACGGGGCCGCGTCGCTCATCCGCTCGCAGCACGACAACACGCTGGTGACGCGGTGGGTGTTTCGCGAGCACGGCGTCCCGATCGCCGGCCCGCCGGCGGAGACGCTCGTCGACCCCATCGACCCCGAAGCGCTGCGGGCCGAGATCGGCGCCCTGGCGATGCGCTTCGGCCGCGACCTCGCCAGTGAGGCGATCCCGCTCACGGCGCTCTGGCTCCAGGGGTTCACGGTGCTCTTCTACTGCCGGGTGCTGCTGTCGTTGGAGACGGCAAGCGTCCCCTCGAAGCCCGTTGCGATGCGCTGGGCGATGGAGAATCTCGATCGGAAGTGGCATCCCTTGATCCAGCGCGCGTGGGCGAACCGCGGACGTCAGGCCCGCGGGGTCGGCGCGCCAGAGCAAAACGCCGCGCTGACGCCCGACCCTGCTGACGCGATAGCGACCGTGGAGTTCGTGCGCTACGCCCTCGCCTACGCCGGAATCGACCCATAAGTGCCGGTTTGAGGTACTGGTGGACGAAGACGTACCGTATGAGGTCATAGCCGAAGGAGGGCCCAACCATGCCAGCGAACGTCGTCGTTCTTGGAGCAGGTTTCGGAGGTCTGGAGGTCGCGGCGCGCCTCTCGGCTGAATTCGGGGCTGACGCCAACGTCACGGTGATCGAGAAGAACGAGGGCTTCGTTTTCGGCTTCGACAAATTTGAGCTCATGCTTGGCCGCGCCACGCTTGACCAGGTCCGGCTCGGCTACGCGGAGATGGCGAAGCCCGGCGTCTCGCTCCGCCAAGAGGAGATCCTCTCGATCGACCCTTTGGCCCGGCGGGTCACGACGACTGGTGGTCAATACGATGCCGATATGCTCGTTGTGGCGCTCGGGGCGGAATACGACCAGGCCGCAACGCCGGGCTTCGTCGAAGGCGGCTCCGAGTTCTACTCGATCGACGGCGCTTTGAAGATGCGCGATGTCCTGCCCCGTTTCCAGGGTGGCCAGGTGCTCATCGGGGTCCTCGGGGAGCCGTTCAAGTGCCCGCCGGCGCCCTGCGAGGCCGCCATCCTGCTGGACGAGTACTTCACGGCGCGCGGTCTCGCGGGCCAGTTCGCGATTAGCTACGTCTCGCCCTGGGGGAGGCCAATTCCGCCCTCGCCGGACGGCTCTGCGACGATCCTGGGGCGCTTCGCGGAGCGCGGCATCTCGTTCATCAAGGAACGGATGGTCACGCACATCGACCCGGCGACGAAGACGGCGCACCTGAAGGACGGCGGGACGCTGCCGTACGACCTGTTTATCGGCATCCCGCGCCACCGTGTCCCGGCGGTGGTCGCCGCTTCTGGGCTCGCCGAGAACGGCTGGATCCCCGTCGAGCGCGGCACCTTGGCCACGAAGTTCCCCGGCGTCTACGCCGTCGGCGATGTCACGAGCGTCGGGACACCGAAGGCGGGTGTCTTCTCGGAAAACGCCGCGAGGGTCGTGGCAGCCGAGATTATCGCCCAGATCCGGGGCAGCGAGGCGCCACCGCCCTTTGGCGGGGCCGGGACGTGCTACGTCGAGCTCGGCGCTGGCCAGGTCGCGCGGCTCGACGCGGATTTCTTCGGCGGCCCCTCGCCGGTCGCGCCGCTCACCGGCCCGAATCCGGAGACGGCGGCCGAAAAGCGTGCCTTCTCAAGCGTCCGCCGCGCCCATTGGTTTCAGCCAGGGTAGGTCGCGGGCGTGGCGCGCGCTTCACGCGAATGGTTGCCGAGCAGGGATTCTAACTCCAGAATAGTGGACATCCCGGCCCGGCGGGAGGCTCAAGCACCGCTTTTCGTCCGAGGTCCGGGGGCGGCGAAACCTGACGCGCCAGCCGCGGGGGGTCAATGTCGCGACCGTCCCGCGCTGGTGGCCCACTTCCGGCTGCGTCAAAGATGGACAGACGCATGCCCGACTGAGGCCTACGGTGGGAGGGTCCTGCTGACCCAGAAAGACTGACCCTATGGTTGAACCCGACGCGCGTCGACAGCCTCCCGGCCGCTCGCATCTAAGCCGGATCCCAGGTGAGCGGTGGGTCCCACTCCTCCGACAGGCGTCCACCCCGTCCGCCGGAGGGAACCGGCGCGCCGCTGCTGTCGTTCACAAGAGTATGGGCCGACTGATCGCCACACTTGTGACCCTCTGCGCCGTGCTGCTCGCCGCATGCGGCGGCAGCGCGCCTAGCCGCACCCCGACGCCCGGTGCCGTGGACGAGACGGCGACACCTACCCAGGTCGCGGCGACAGCCACACCCCGCCCGCCGAACGCCTGGTATTTCGCCCCAGCCACGCCGCTGCCGGCAGATGTCGCCCTCTGGATCGAGCGTGGCTGCTGGCAGTGCGACGCCCCGCCCGAGCAGGTCGACCTCGCCGTCGGCCGCGGGAGCGGTCGCTCGGCAATCCGCCCGCTCCTGCCGAAGCTCAACGAACTCAACCGCTACTACGCCAACGTCCGATTCGCGCCTGGCGGGAGTGAGGGCTATGCGATGGTCTGCAGCCGCGGCTACTGCGGCGGCGTTGGCCAAATCTCTCCCGACGCCCAGAACACCCTGCGGCGCACGCGCGACGGCGGCATCACCTGGGAGGACGTGGGCACCTTCGATGGCATGGTTGGCATCGCGGCGGTCACACCGGATGGGCCCATCATTGTCCGCACGCTCGTCGTCTCCCCGGGCGGCCTCCGAAGTGCACTCACGCTGCTCGACGGGAAGACTGCAGTCACTCCGCCGAGCCCCGGCGCTGGCCTAATCGGCAGGCAACCATCGGCCACAACGCTGCTCTGGTTGGCGACCGATAGAGTGACGCTTCTGACGTCCGCCAATGAGATCGTCTTCCGCCTCGAACGCGGCGCCGACCCGCACCCAGAACTCGTCCTCGACGTGATCGCGGGGACGCCCGACTTGCGCCGGCTTCTCGTCCAGTGGGTGACGAACGACGGCATCCGCTACGGGCTCATCCGCGATGGCGTCCTCGAACGCGAGATCCGTAAGCCGAGTGAGTCGTTCGCGATGTTCCTTGGCGCCTGGCTCGAGGACGACATCATCGTCGCGACGGTCGGAGGGTCGCCGCTCTCGACGCAGGGCGTCGTCCCGGCCCTCGTTAACCTCCAGACGCTCGAGATCACGCCCCTCGCCATCGATGGGCCACCGAATGCGGCGGTCGCCTGGGCGCGCAGTCTCGTCCTCGCCGCGGCCAAGGGGCCATTCGTGACCGCGAGCACCGCTGGCGACTGCCTCAACGTCCGCGAGTCGCCGGTGGCCACGGCCGCAACCTATGGCTGCTTCCGCGACGGCACGCCCTTCCGCGTCCGCGAATCGCCGGAAGCGGGCGCCGCCTGGATCGCAGTGTTCGCGCCGGATGGCCGCCCTGGCTGGGTCAACGCGCAGTTTGTGGAGAAGTAATGCTGGCCTCGGCGTGTTCCGAGAAGCCGCACGTCGTCGCGTGGTCACCCATGGAACGGACCCACGCATCCATCCTGAATCAGGGAATAGTGGACACCACCTCGACGTGGAGGCTCAGGGGGACTCGGATTCGTTGAGGGGGCGGACGTCCGGATCCGCCGTCGAGTCCGCTTCGTCGAGCGAGCGGAGAAGCTGATCGAGCGTCGAGCAGGCTTGTTCGAACGCGCCGGGGGCGCAGCGCGCAGCCCAGCGCTCCTCAAGCCGAGCGATCGACGCTTGCGACGCTTCGAGGAGCCGCCGCCCCCGCGCCGTCGGGACGATGAGCTTGGCGCGCCCGTCCGTGGGGTCGGGGCGGCGTTCGAGGTAGCCGAGGGTCTCGAGCTCGTTCACCTGCTCGGAGCAGGCCGCAAGGCTGAGCGTGGCCCGGCTGGCGAGCTCCGTCAGGCGGATGCCGTCGACCCCGACCAGGTTCCCGATGACCTGTAAGTGGGTGAACCGAAGGTTCGCGCCCATCGCTTGGCCCTCGTTGAAGGACTCGCTCCGCATGCGGTGGAGGAGCCGGACCAGGAGCTGCCCCAAGCGGAGGCGTTCATTCGGCGCGTTGGGGCTTGACGTCGTCATTGTCGGGCATAATACTTCGGTCACCGAAGCTTCGGCAACCGAAGCAGTTTGACCGGGAGCGGACATGGACAACACCAAGCACGCTCACCACGTTCCGGGGGTTCGCGAATGATCGAAGTCAACGAAGTCACGAAGCGGTACGGGGACACGGTCGCCGTCGATCGCCTGTCGTTCACCGTGCGGCCGGGCAGGGTCACCGGCTTCCTCGGGCCGAACGGCGCGGGCAAGACGACCACGATGCGGATGATGCTTGGACTCGACGCGCCAACCAGTGGGACGGTGACGGTCAATGGCCGCCCCTATAGGACACTCCCCGCGCCGATGGGCGAGGTGGGGGCGCTATTGGATGCGAAAGCGGCGCTCGGCGGTTGCACGGCCTATCAGCACCTGCGCTGGCTCGCCCAGGCAGGCGGGATTCCCCGGCGCCGGATCGATGAGGTGCTCGCCGTCGTCGGGCTGTCAGACGTTGCGGGGAAGCGCGTGCGCGGGTTTTCGCTGGGCATGTACCAGCGGCTCGGCATCGCCGGAGCGCTGCTTGGCGACCCGCGCATCTTCCTCTTCGACGAGCCCGTCAATGGGCTCGACCCGGAGGGCATCCGCTGGATCCGGACGCTGCTGAAGCAGCTCGCCGCTGAGGGCCGCACGGTCTTCCTCTCCAGCCACCTCATGAGCGAGATGGAGGAGACCGCGGACCACATCCTCGTGATCAGCCGAGGCCGCTTGATCGCGGACGCGAGCGTCGCCGAGTTCACCCAGCGAAGCGCCAGCAGCCACGTCCGCGTTGTTTCACCGCAGGCCGAGGCCTTCGCGCCGCTGCTCGAGCGCGCCGGTGCAACTGTCACCGGTTGCCACGGCGCGCTCACGGTCACCGGTATGCAGGCGGGCCAGATCGGCACGCTGGCCTTGGCGCATCGCATCGAACTGCATGAATTGACGCCACGTCGGGCGACGCTGGAGGCAGCGTTCATGGAGCTGACGGAGGGCGGCATGAACGTCACCGGCACGACGCAACCACTTGCCAGCATGGAGGCACGACTGTGACCACGTTCACCCGGACCGCCACTACTACCCAGCTCGCCGGCGACGCACCGCGACCGTCGCGGTTCACCCACACCCTGGCCTCGGAGTGGGTGAAGTTGGCGTCGCAGCGCGCCACGCACATAACGCTCGCGCTCGCTCTGGTCCTCTCCGTCGGCACGTCGGCCCTCGCCAGCCTGGCGGTGGCGGCTACCCAGGACCCGTGGCCCGCTGACTTGGACCGGAGGGTCTTCTGGCTGGTGGGAAACATCTTCACCCTCATCATCTCGTCCGTGTTTGGCGTGCTCGCGGCGACGCGGGAATACTCAAGCGGCACCATTCGGCTGACACTGACGGCGACTCCGCGGCGCGGACGGGTGTTCTGCGCCAAGCTCGGGCTCGTTTTCCTGGTCATCCTTGTCTGTGGGCTCATTGCCACGGCCGGGATGTTCCTGGCGGCGCAAGCGGTGATGGGCTGGAACGGGCAGCCTGTGATGGACCTCGGGGACCCCGACGCCCGGCGCACGATACTCGGGATGGGCGCGGTGATGCCGTTCTTTCCGGTCCTCGGCTTCGCGATCGGGATTCTGTTCCGGAGCGCGGCCGGGGCAATCACGACGGTCCTGGGGCTCATCTGGCTCCCCGAGATCTTCGGCCCCGTCCTGCCGGCGTGGGGCCGCGAGAACATCGTCAGCCTGCTCCCAGGCCCCGCGGTGGACAGCTTCACGCTGGCGCACATCGTTGAGTCACCCAGCTACTCGGACCCGGCAGTGGGGGCGCTGATCGCCGGCGCGTGGCTGGTGGCGATCGTCGGCGCGGCGTACATCGCGTTCGTCCGACGGGATGCGTAGCTTGGGTCAACCAGGAGGGTCCCCGTGTCCGAGGACGTGGTTGCCGAGCAGGGATTCGAACCCCGACCAAAGGCTCCAAAGCTCCC
>JBJXFX010000141.1:0-23032 GCA_046152925.1 Dehalococcoidia bacterium | reverse complement strand
AGATTGGAGGCGCCAGTCGGATTCGAACCGGCGGTGGAGCTTTTGCAGAGCTCTGCCTTACCACTTGGCCATGGCGCCCCGAGAGCGAGCGAGAATGGTGCCCAGGGTGAGATTTGAACTCACACGCCCAAAAGGGCACTGCCCCCTCAAGACAGCGTGTCTGCCGTTCCACCACCTGGGCACAACCACACCTGAGGGCGCTCCATCCGCCACAACCGGTCGAGCCGGCGAGGGTGTGGCGGCAGCGTTGCTCAGATGGCAGGGGCAGCAGGGCTCGAACCCGCGACCTGCGGTTTTGGAGACCGCCGCTCTACCGACTGAGCTATACCCCTGCGCGTCGGATCACTGTACCAGATTCGTCCGGAGGGGGAATAGGGCGTTTGGGGCATGTCGGTGCGGCCCAATGAACCCCGTGCGCAGGCCCTTGCATCGACGCCTATACTCTCTCTGTGACGCTCACCGAATCGGACATCGACCGGCTTATCGAGATCGTGCGCGACGACCCCCACGTCCGGGATCGCCTTCGTACGGCGATCATCGGTGACGACTTTCTGGCGTTGCCTGGACTCGTTCGGCAGCTCGTAGAGCACGGACACGAGGTCGACGGCCGGATTGACCGGCTGACCGAGCGTATGGACCAACTCGCCGCCAGGATGGACCAACTCACTGAGCGCATGGACCAACTCGCCGCCCGCATGGACCAACTCACTGAGCGCGTGGACCAACTAGCCGCCCGAATCGATCAGCTCGCTGGCGATGTCCGCAGACTCGACGGCCGCGTTGGCGGCATGGCCGGCGACATCTACGAAGAGAAGTTCGTCCGGCGTCTCCCGGCCCGCCTTGGGCGCCGTTATCGCAAAGTCCGGGTGCTCAGCCCTGCGGACGTCGAGGCCCTTGAAGGCGCGTGGCGCTCGGGGAGGCTGACCGACGGGCAGTGGGACGACGCGATGCTGATCGACGCGACTGCGTGGGCTATCCCCCGCGACGACGCCAGCCACGGCGAGGTGCTCGTCGCGCTGGAAGTCTCCAAGGTCATAGATGAGTCCGACGTCGAGCGGGCACATCGGCGCGCCGGCATCTTCGTCGCTGCGGGCGTCCCGTCGGTCCCCGTGGTTGGAGGACAGACGATCCTCGACGAAGCGGAGCGCCTCGCCGGCACTCTTGGAGTCGTCACTATCGTGGCCGCCGACGCCGCCTGAGGCAGGGCCCCAGCCTCACCGCTTGAGCGCGTACTCCAGCGCGTCCGCCAACGCAATCCAGCTCGCGTCGATGATGTCCGTCGAACTCCCCACCGTCGTCCAGTAGCGCGTCCCGTCTGTGCTCTCGATGAGCACCCGGACGCGGGCGCCCGTCGCGGCCTGGCTATCCAAGATCCGCACCTTGTAGTCGACCAGTTTCACCGCTTCCAGCTCCGGGTAGAGCCGGACGAGCGCCTTGCGGGCGGCGGCGTCCAGAGCGTTCACGGGACCGTTGCCTTCCGCAGCCGTGTGCTCCTGGCGGCCATCCACGTTGAGCTTCACCATCGCCTCCGCCAGCATCTCCATCGGATGCCCTGGCTCGGCGACCGCGCGCCGCCGCTCGACGATCACAAAGTCTTCGAGTTGCCAGGGCGCCTGGTACCCCGGGATCGCCCTACGGACGAGCAGCTCGAAGCTCGCTTCGGCCCCTTCATACTGGAAGCCTTCGCTCTCTTTCTGCTTCACCGTCTCCAACAAGCCCTTGATCTCGTCCTGCGAAAACGGGTAGGTGACACCGGTGTCTTGCAGCTTCCTCAGGATGTTCCGCTGCCCCGAAAGCTCCGAGACCAGGACGCGGCTCACGTTCCCGACCGCGCCGGGGTCGACGTGTTGGTACGCGTTCTCGTCTTTCATGATCCCGGCTACGTGGTAGCCGGCCTTGTGCGCGAACGCGCTCTGGCCCACGTAGGGCGCCTGCATGTTCGGCGCGAGGTTCGCCAGCTCCGACACGTACGTGCTCACCTCCGTCAGGCGCGCGAGCTGTTCATCGTCCACGACGTCCAGGCCGTACTTCAGCTTCAGGTTGGCGAGAATGGTGAGGATGTCCGCGTTCCCGCAGCGCTCGCCATAGCCATTGACACAGCCCTGGACCTGCCACACGCCGGCATCGACCGCAGCCAGCGAGTTCGCGACCGCCAACCCCGCGTCATTGTGGCAATGGATGCCCAGACGGGTGTCGTTGAGCCGGTCTTGGACGGCCTGGACGGCCTTGAGCACCTGCCGCGTGGTCATCCCGCCATTCGTGTCGCAGAGCACAAGCGCTTCGGCGCCCGCTCGCGCGGCCGTCGCGAGGCACTGGAGCGAATAGTCCGGGTCGTCGAAGAAACCGTCGAAGAAGTGCTCGGCGTCGAAGAAGACGGTCTTCCCCATCTCGCGGAAGTACTTCACGGTCTCGGCGATCATCGCCAGATTCTCCTCGGCCGAAGTGCCGAGGATCTCCCGGACCTGGTACATCGAGGCCTTGCCAACCAGTGTGATCCCTGGCGTGCCGGCGGCGGCCATGGATTGGATGTTCGGGTCCGCGGCGCAGGTGATGCCGGGCTTGCGGGTGCCGCCGAAGGCCGACACCTTGGCGTTCTTGAGCGTGACGCCCTGGAGGCGCTTGAAGTACTCGGCATCCTTCGGGTTGGAGCCCGGGAAGCCACCCTCGATCCATTCGAGCCCAAGCTCGTCGAGCTTCTTGGTGATGCGGACCTTGTCTTCGACGGAGAGCGAGATGCCCTCCATCTGGGAACCGTCGCGGAGTGTGGTGTCGTAGAGCTGGACGCGGTCAGTCGGCATGGAAATCCTCTTCCTTCTAGGACAATCGGCAGCGAAACGGGATAGGCGACGGACGCGCGCTCAAATGACAGCCCCGCGGGATTGCCGCGGGGGTGTTTTCACCAGGAGGGGCTGCGAACGGCCCAAGTTCATCTGCAAAATGTAGCAGGGAAGTCCTGATCAGTCCTGAATCCGGACCCCACGGTTCATCGCGCCCCGCCATCCTCCGAGTGGACATCGCGCGCCCACTCGCGTACACGCGCGTGGGCGCGCCTTGGAACGGGGCTTGACTTTGACCGGTATTCTTGAACTAGAGGGCTTTACCTAAGTAACCAAAATCGAGCCCGACAGGAACGCTATGCCCACCGCTACCGCTCCCGCCGAAGATGTTCCCCGGTCAGTCATTGACTACGTCGAGAGACTCGCCGACCCGCTCAGGAAGGAGCTGGCCATCGAGATCGTGACTGCATGGTACATGGACGAACCGTGGCCCACTGGACAGCGAGGGCTGGCACCGCTGCATGCAGCCAAAGTCATATCGAAACTTTGCAAGCTACTCGGCGCAGCGCCAGAGGAGCGCGGCGAACGACTGGACACGCCGATCCACCAAGTCCGTGGCATGCTGGTGCGGCCTGGACCTCAACAGCGGTCGTCCAACATCGTCGCCTTCAGTCGACGCCCGCAGCGCTAAGGATGCCTGGGCGGGGCGCCCCTTCGCCTTCCTGAACGCCAGAAAGCCGGCTCACGGCCGGAGGAACACCCGGCACTCGTCCCCGTCGACTTCGACGCGGTCCACGACCTCGCGGAGAGCGCCCTGGCGCGCCTCGAAGGTCATCGTCTCCCAGTCGGCCGAAAGGTGGTCGCGCAGGTCCTCCAGGTGCTCGTGACGCTCGGCCTCCGTCTGGTGGGCCTCCAGGCGCGCCTTCGCGGCGGCGAGTTCCGCTTCGATCGCCTCTTGGTCGGCCGCCAGCTCGGCGCCCTGCGCTTTCATCCGTTCCAAGCTGATGTGGCCGCGCGCGGCATCGGCGACCACCTCCTCGACCTGCCTCCGGACCCTCCGGATCCGCGACTCCTGCCGCTCCACCTGCGTTTTCTGGTCGAGCAGATAAGTGTCGACGTTCCCCGCCCGATGAAAGCGACTCACCTGCTGGGGCGAGGCCTGGGAGAGCCGCTCCCGCACGCGAGTCTCGAGGTCGGCCTCGCGTTGGGTGTTGTAGCCGCAAGCGTTCTGGTTCGTCCGCGATTCACACTGGTAGTAGCGATAGGTCGCGAGCCGCTCCTCGCCGGCCTTCGTGGTCCAGCGTTGCTTGCGGCTGACCCCGATCAGCCGGTTGCCGCAGCGCGTGCAGTAGACCAACCCGCTGAGGAGGAACGGCGTCATCGTCCGTTCCTTCGCCTGCGGCTGGTTGGCCTGGAGCCGCTCCTGGACGCGGCGGAAGTCCTCAGCCGTCACCAGTGGCGCGTGGCTCCCCGGCACTTTCACGCCAAACCGTGTGTAGGTCCCGAGATAGACGCGGTTCCGGAGGATGTCGCGGATGCTCACCATGCTCCAGCGCTGGCCGCGGCGGGTCAGGATCGCCTCTTCGTTCAGCTGCCCCGCGATCCGGCGGATTCCGAGCCCCTCGTGCAGGTAGAGCCGGAAAATGTAGCGGACGACCACCGCCTCTTCGGGGACCAGCTCGAAGCGGCGGCGCGGCCCAACCTGATAGCCGTACGGAGGACGTCCGAGCACTTCGCCGCGCACTGCCTTGCGCCGCATCGCCGTGCGCACCCGCTCCGAAACCGGCGTCTCGTCGCCGCTCGCGTTCGCCCAGGCATCGACGAGGTCTTTCGCGGCGTCGCGGCCGGTCGCAGCCGAAACGACCGAGACGCCAGCCGCCTCGATCGTCATCAGCTTCATCGCGGCCCGGCCGAGGTCGCCGCCCAGCGTCCCGAGGTTATCGACGACCACAACGGTGAACTCACGCGCCCCGCGGCGCAGAAACGCGAGCATCTGCTTGTAGCCGCTCGCCTCGGCCTCTGGCGGGTCGGTATCGAGGAAGGTACCCGAAACTTCGAACCCTTCCTTCGCGCAAAACTCCAGGAAGGCGCGATTTTGGTCGCCAACCGAGCGCTTTTGCCCGGCGCGTTTCGCACCCTCGACGAAGTAGCCCACCGCGTTCACTGGCTCACCCCTGCGTCAGGATCCGCTCACAGTTCGGACACTGGATCACCGTCGAAGCCGTCATCGCGAGCCGACGAATGGCCTCCGGCACGGCGATCCGGCACTTTGCGCAGCTCCCGCCGTTGAGCCGCGCGACGGCGGCACCGCCCTTGCGCGACCGCAACGCCTCGTAAAGCCGGTAGTCCGGCGCCGAAACCTTAGGCACCTGCGCGAGGCGGCGCGTTTCCGAGGTTGCGACGGCCGCCTCGCGCGCCGCCAGCTCGTCCCGCATGCCCGCAGCCTGCACATGCCACCGCGCCTCAAGTTGCGTCACCCGCTGGGCCTGTGCGACGCGCTCCGCCGCCGCCGTTTCCAGGAGGTCCAGGAGCGGCAGCAGGACGTCCTCGACCTTCCCCCGGTGCTCTTTGAGCAGGTCGACCTCGTGCTGGAGGCTCTGGAGCTCCTTGGGGTTCTTGACCGTGCCGCCGTAGAGCCGCTTCTCCTCCTGGGCAATCTTGGCGTCGAAGCCTTCGACTTCGCCCTCGAGCCGCCGCTGCTCTTTGCGCTGCGCGGCGATTGCGGCGTCGCGTCCCGCCAAGTCGGCCTTCGCCTCGGCCAGCTCGGGGTCGCCTTCGAGCCGCCGGGTGAGGTCCGCGATTTGCGCGCGCGCGGCCGCCAGGTCATCGTCGATAGACTGGAGCGTGACGAGCTCAAGGACTGCGCTCACGAACCCACCGCCGCGGGGAGGTGTCGGAGAGGGCCGTGCCTAACCGCAGCACGAAGGCTACGTGCCCGCCCGGTCGCCGGTAAACGGCCTTGGGCCCGAAACGGCAAATCGTCACTCGCTTGGCGCTCTTATGTCCCTTCTCAGACAAGCGCGTAGGCACGTATACTGATTCTGGCGGCAACGCCTCGGGGTAGGCCCGTGTTGTTCAACGTTGCGACTCTGCTGCGCGAGGCAATCGGTTCCTCGCGGAGCTATGAGCTCGATCCGGAGACCCCGGTCCGCCGGGGGTCAGTTGCGTTGATCCGCGTGCCAAGCGGTGTCCTCGTCCGCACCGAGGCCGACGTTTTCATCGAGGACCGGTGCAGCCGCTGCCTGGCCCCCTTTGCCTATCCGGCACATCTCGATTTCGAGGAGGTCTTCGCGCAGCAAGTCGATTTGCTCACGGGGACGCGGCTGCCAGAGCCAGAAGACCCCGATGCGTTTCTGATCGGCATCGACCACACCGTCGACATTACTGAGGCCGTCCGGCAATATACGGAGATGGCTGCGGAAATGCAGCCCCTCTGCAGGCCTGACTGTCCGGGATTATGTCCGCAATGCGGCCAGGATCTCAGCCTCAAAGTCTGCGCGTGCGACCGTCAGCCGATGGATCCGCGCTGGGCAATCCTCGCCGCGTTGAAGCAGAGAGCGAATGGGTAACGACCTGAAGGAGACCACACATGCCACCGCTGCCAAAGCGGAAGTACCCCAAGTCGCGACAGGGCAAGCGGCGGAGCCACCTCAAGATAGCCCTTCCCCACGTCGTGGACTGCCCACGCTGCAAGAGCCCGCGCCTGGCGCACCACGCCTGTCCGGTGTGTGGGACCTATCGCGGCCGCGAAGTGATCGAGATGCCGAACCCCGAGCTCGAGAGCTAACGGCCTCCACTCCCGTGACCGACACCTTCCTGGAGTTCGGTGAAGGCGTGGCGCGCGATCGCGCCTTCGTCTTCCCCGGCCAGGGCGCCCAGGCCGTCGGCATGGGCAGAGACCTCTATGAGGCCTTCCCGACCGCGCGTGGACTCTATGACCGCGCGGACGACCTCCTCGGCTTCCGCTTGAGCAAGATTTGCTTCGAAGGCCCCGAAGACGAACTCCAACAGACGCGCAACACGCAGCCCGCGATCGCCGTCACCAGCCTCGTCCTGCTCAAGGTCGCGACCGAACTCTCGCCGGGACTGCTCACGCGGCCCGCCTATGTCGCCGGACATTCCCTCGGGGAGTACTCCGCCCTCGTGGCGGCTGGCGCGCTCTCCTTCGATGGCGCGATTAAGCTCCTCCGCGCCCGCGGCGAGCTGATGCAGCAAGCCGGCGAGAAAAACCCCGGCATGATGGCCGCCGTCCTCGGGTTGGAGCTCACAGACTGCGAGGACGTCTGCCGCGAAGCCGGCGCCGAAGTCTGCAACGTCAACGCCCCCGGCCAAATCGTGATCGGCGGCCGCAAAGAAGCGGTCGTCCGCGCGCTCGACTACGCCAAAGCCCGCGGCGCCGCCAAAGTCATCCCGCTCAACGTGAGCGGCGCCTTCCACAGCTCGCTGATGAAGCCAGCCGCCGACGCAATGGTGCAGCACATCGCTGTCGCCAGCATCGGCGATGCGAAGGTCCCGGTCGTCGGCAACTCGACCGCGACACCGCTGGAAGCCGCGCTCGCCATCCGCAATGAGCTGGTCGACCAAATCGCCCGCCCCGTCCGCTGGAGCGACACTGTCGACTTCATCGGCCAGCAGGGCGTCGAGACGTTCATTGAGTTCGGGCCGGGCCGCGTCCTTTCCGCCATCATCAAGCGGATGCTGCGCAAGTCGACCTGCATCAACGTGAACGACGCCACGTCGGTCAGCCTCCCCCTCTAGCACTGGAGCACGAACGCATGGGCTCACTCGATGGCAAGGCCGCCCTCGTCACCGGTGGGTCCCGCGGGATCGGCCGCGCAATCTGCCTCTCGCTGGCGGCCGAGGGCGCACGCGTCGCCGTCAACTACAACACCAGCGCAACCGGCGCGGCCGAGGTCGTCGCCGCCATCGAAGCCGCCGGTGGCGACGCGTTCACCATCAAGGGCAATGTGGCCGACCCCAACGACGCCGCCGAGCTCGTGAAGCGGACCGTCGACCGCTTCGGGGCCCTCGATATCCTCGTCAACAACGCCGGGATCACCCGAGATGGGCTCCTCATGCGCATGTCCGAAGCCGATTGGGACGCGGTCCACAACACGAACCTGCGCGGCGTCTTTCTCGTCACGAAAGCTGCCATGCGCCCAATGCTCCGGGCCAAAGGCGGCCGGATCATCAACATCACCTCGGTCGTCGGTGTCCTGGGCAACGCCGGCCAAGCGAACTACGCCGCGGCCAAGGCCGGCCTGATCGGCTTCACCCGCGCCGTCGCCCGCGAAGTCGCCTCGCGCGCAATCACGGTCAACGCCATCGCCCCTGGCTTCATCGAGACGGACATCACCGCCGGCCTCACTGAGGCCCAGATGGCCAGCGTCATGGCCCAGATCCCGCTCGGCCGCGTCGCCCAGCCGGAGGAGGTCGCCCCCTTGGTGACCTTCCTTGCGGGCCCAGGCGGCGCCTACATCACCGGTCAATGCATCCAGGTGGATGGCGGTATGGTAATGGCATGACGGAGAACGTCATGCGGCGGGTCCGATACCTGGTGGTCGAAGCACTGTACGAAGCCGACGCTTCGGGACATGAGGTTGAGGCTGTCCTCAAGCGGCGGCTCTCCGAAATGTCCGAAGAAGAGCCCGACATCCTGAAGCCCGGGCCCTCGGGTTATGCCGTCGGCGCCGCCCGCGGCGTCACCCGTCGCATGGAAGAGCTCGATACGCACATCCAAGACGCAGCCACTCAGTACCCCGTCGACACCCTAGCGGTCGTTGACCGCAACATTCTGCGCCTTGCAATATGGGAACTGCTTTCCGATGGGGCCTCACCGGTCCCCGCGGTGGTGAACGAGGCGGTCGAGTTGGCCCATCGCTATGGCGGTGAGACCTCCCCGGCATTCGTCAACGGAGTCCTCCGCACGGTAAGCGAACGAATCAGCGCCGCTCGGGCAGCACGCTCAGCTCCCGGACCGGAATCCTCGCCGAGCACCGAAAGTACACCCTAGGAGTTTGCCAGAGTGGCCACTGTATTCGAGCGCGTCCGCGGGATTGTCGTGGAGCAGTTGGGCGTCGAAGAGGACGAAGTCAACCTCGATGCCTCTTTTGTGGATGACCTTAACGCAGACTCCCTTGACCTCGTTGAGCTCATTATGTCCATGGAAGAGGAGTTCTCGAACGACGGCGTCGAACTCGAGATCTCTGATGAGGACGCAGAAAAGATCGGCACGGTGCGCGACGCCGTAGACTATCTGAAGGACCACGGCATCGAGGACAAGTAGTCGGCCGCCTGCGCGCTGACTCGTCCCCGCCGAGGCCCTGGGAGGATGTCCGGTGGAATTCCTGGGGATCGGCTATCAGGAGATCTTTGTCGTTCTTGCCGTGCTCCTGATTTTCGTCGGCCCCCAGCGTCTGCCCACCGTCGCCTACCAAATCGGCCGCGCCGTGAAGACGTTGCAGTCCTATGCGCGCGTCGTCCGTGGCGAGTTCTCCGAGGAGTTCAAATACCTCGACGAGCAGTACAAGACGATCAAAGGCGAGGTCGACACCGCCCGCACGGAGCTCCGCTCGCAGCAGTCCAAGTGGAACCAGGAGCTGCGCGATGTCACCGCCCCGCTCGATGATGCTGCCCGCTCGCTCAACGTCGTCTCCATCACCGACGGCCAGCCCGTCCAACCCGGCTACCTCGAAACCGCTGCGCCCGCGATTGCGGACCCGATGAGCACGTCCCTCCCGACCGGAGACCCGGTGGTCGCGGAGTCCCCGCCGGCGCTCCCCCCCGCGGCCGAACCTACCGATAAGCCGTTGGTCTTCTGATGGCGCTTCAACCGAACACAAGCCAGCGGCCTGACATCGTGCCCGTCGCCCCGCGCGACGACATGACGTTGCTCGAACACCTGCTGGAGCTGCGGAACCGCGTGATCGTCGTCGCGATCGCGGTCATCATCGGTGTCGCAGTCTGCGCATTCTTCTGGGATGTCATCCTCGGCTGGCTGCTCGCTCCCGCCCGCGCAGACCACCCTGAGCTGAGGGTCGTCAGCTTCACCCCGATCGACAAGATCGGGATCGTCTTCAAGATTGCGATGTACGGCGGGCTCATTCTTTCCTCGCCAGTGATCGTCTACGAAATCCTCGCCTTCGTGATCCCCGGGCTCACCCCGAAGGAGCGGAAGCTCCTGCTTCCGGCGATGTTCGGCGTCATCTTCTTCCTGCTCGCCGGGATGGCCTTCTCCTACTGGGTCATCTTGCCCGCGTCGCTCGGCTTCCTCATCGGCTTCGGCGACGAACAGTTCGAAACCTTGCTCGGCGCGAAAGCGTACATCGATTTCGTCACCCGGCTGATCTTTTTCGTCGGGCTCTCGTTCGAAATGCCGATGGTCTTGCTCCTGTTAGGGCGCCTCGGCGTCGTCACCGCGCGGCAGCTCCTGGGGTTTTGGCGCTATGCCATCGTGCTCATCGCCGTCCTGGCGGCGGTCGTGACCCCGACGCCCGACGCGCTCACGATGGCGCTCGTCATGGCCCCGCTTTTCGCGTTGTACTTCGTCGGCATCCTCTTCGCCTGGATCTTTGGGAAGCCGCGCTCGCAGCCCGTGGTCGCATGAGCCGGCGCGCCCTCTACCTCGTGTCTGGCGGGGCGGGCGGCCTCTTCAGCGGGCTCGTCGGAGGCGGCGGCGGCGCGATCATGGTCCCGATCATGACCGGCCCGCTTCGCATGGAGCAGCACCTCGCCCACGGCACGAGCCTCGCCATCATCATCCTCACAGCACTCGCGGCCGCGCTCACCTACTCCTCCCACGGCCACTTCGACGCCCAACTCGCGGCCTCCATGATGGTCGCTGCGACCATTGCCGCCTTCTGCGGGGCGCGCGTCGCCCGGCGCATCCCCGCTCTGCGCCTACGCCAGCTGTTCGCCGTGTTTCTCATCGCCGTGGCGCTCCGGCTCCTCGTGATGCCGTCCATCGACCCGGTGTTCGGACACGCCGACGCCACGACCTGGACCGTCGGGCCCGCCATCGGCTTCGCTGGCGGCTTCCTCTCTGGCGCGCTCGGCGTGGGTGGTGGGGCCGTCTTCGTCCCGGCGCTCGTCCTCGTCCTCGGGCTCGAACAACACGACGCCCAGGGCATCTCGCTTTGGGTGGTCGTGGCCGCCACCATCGCGGGCGCACTCACCCACCACCGCCAGGGCACCGTGGACCTCCGGGCGGTCGCCTGGATGACGCCGCTTTCGATCCCCGCTGGCGTCGCGGGCGCCTACATCGCCGACGCGTTGGGCGCCCGGACGCTCCAAGTCGTCGTCTCCGGCATTCTGGTCGCAGTCGGCATCCAGATGTTCACCACCGCCGCGCGCCGGTTGCGCCAGCAACGCCAGGCGACCATGCTTCGCGCCGGGTCAGCAGCACCGTGAACCGCGAGACATGGGCCGAAGAGCTGTACACGAAGGTGCGAAGCTGCACGTTGTGCGGCCTCGCAGAGACGCGCACGCTCGCCGTCCCCGGTGAAGGCCCGCTCGACTCCGACATTATGTTCATCGGCGAAGCGCCCGGCGCCAACGAAGATAAGCAAGGGCGCCCCTTCGTCGGCGCCGCCGGCCAGTTTCTCAGCGAACTGCTCGCCGCCGCCGGCCTCACCCGGGAGTCGGTCTACATCTGCAACGTGCTCAAATGCCGCCCACCATCCAACCGGGACCCGCTCCCCGCCGAAATCGACGCCTGCCGCGATTACCTCGACGAGCAGATCGACCTGATCGACCCACTCGTGATCGTGACCCTGGGCCGCTACTCCATGGCCAAGTTCTTCCCAAACCAGACAATCTCGCGCGTCCACGGCCAGCCTCGCGAGGTTGCCGGCCGCTGGTACGTCCCGATGTATCACCCGGCGGCTGCCCTCCACCAGGGGAGCCTGAAAGCGACGATGCTCGCCGACTTTGCACAGCTCGGGGCGTTGCTCGAACGCGCCCGCGCGACCGTAGAGGTGCCCATAGCGCCCGAGCATCCGATCATACCGCCACCAGAGCAGCCAACCGGTCCCGCGGCCCCGCCGAACGGACCGCCCGCTGCATCCCAAATCCGCCTGTTTGACTGACTGGAGAACGATGGCGAGTCCATCCCTGCGCGTAATCCCACTCGGCGGCCTCGGCGAAATCGGCCGCAATATGATGGTCCTGGAGTACGGCGATGACATCATCATCGTCGACGTGGGCCTGATGTTCCCCGAAGAGGAGATGCTCGGCGTCGACCTCGTCATCCCCGACTTCACCTATCTTCGGGACAAAGCAGCCAACATCCGCGGCGTCTTCCTCACCCACGGGCACGAAGACCACGTCGGGGCCTTGCCGTATTTCCTGCGCGAATTCAAAGCGCCGGTCTATTCCGCACGCCTCACCGACGGCCTCATCCGCGTCAAGCTGAACGAACATCGCCTCCTCAACCAGGCGGACCTCCACGTCGTCAAGCCCGGCGAACCGGTCCAGGCCGGCATCTTCGAGGTCGAGTTCTTCACCGTCGCCCACAGCATCCCCGACGCCTGTGGCCTCATCATCCGCACCCCGTTTGGGCCCGTCGTCCACACCGGCGACTTCAAGCTCGACCACACCCCCGTGATGAACCAGCACACCGACCTCATCCGCCTCGGGCAGATCGGCGCGGAAGGCTGCCTGCTCCTCATGGCGGATTCCACCTATGCCGAAGTCGATGGCTATACCCCGACGGAGCAGCTGGTCGGTGAGGCGCTCCGCAACGTGCTTGTCAACGCGAAGGGGCGCGTCATCATCGCTACCTTCGCCTCACTCATCTCGCGCATCCAGCAGGTCCTCGATGCCGCGATCTTCACCAACCGCAAGGTCTTCGTCACCGGCCGGTCGATGATCGACAACGTCGCCATGGCCCGCCAACTCGGCTACCTCAACGTGCCAGACGGGATAATCGTTGGCGTCGACGAAATGCGGAACACGGCCGCGGCGAAACTGGTCGTCGTCACGACGGGGAGCCAGGGCGAGCCCACGAGCGCACTGACCAAGATGGCCAACGGGGACCACCGCCATATCTCGGTCCAAAAGGGCGATACGGTCGTCCTCTCGGCCAACCCCATCCCCGGCAACGAAATGGCCGTCAGCCGGAATGTCGACAACCTCTTCCGGCTCGGCGCCGACGTCCTCTACAACCGCGTCTCGAACATCCACGTCCGCGGCCACGCCAGCCGCGAAGAGCTCAAGATCATCCAGGGACTCCTCCAGCCGGAGTACTTCGTGCCGATTCACGGCGAATACCGGCACCTCGTCATCCACGCCAAGCTCGCCGAGTCCGTCGGCGTCCCCGAAGGGAACGCCTTCGTCCTCACCGACGGCGACGTCTTGGAAATCAACGACGAGTTCGCCGCCGCGGCCGGCCGCGTCCCCGCCAGTTATGTGTACATCGACGGCCTCGGCATCGGCGATGTTGACCAGCACATCCTCCGCGACCGCGCCCACCTTTCGACAGACGGCGTCGTCGTCGTGATCGCGACCGTCGAGAAGCAAACGGGCCGGATAACGCGCCCCGTCGACGTCCTCAGCCGCGGCTTCGTCGATGTCGAAGAGCGCGAGGAACTGTTGGAACGCAGCCGCCAGGTCGCGGCCAAAGCGCTGGAAGGCGCGGACCACTACGCCGACTTCGGGGACATCAACGTCCGTGTGAAGGACGCCGTGAGCAAGTTCTTGTACGATGAAACGCGCCGGCGGCCCATGGTGCTGACGGTCACTGTCGAGGTGTAGTCTGACCCACTGCGCGATGCGGGGTTCGCGCCACGGGAAGAAGTGAGGAGTCGCCAATGGCGGCCAGCCCACGCACGCCCCGCGCCGCCGCCGCACGCAGGCCCAAGCCGTCGCGCCCGGCTCCGCGTCCGTTCGATGTCCGCAGCCTGATCCCGTCCAGCGGCCTGGTTTGGGCCGTCGGCGGCGCCGCTGGCGTCGTCTTCATCATCTTCCTCTGGATGATCAACCTTCCGGGCCTCCTCACCAATGGCGCGGAGTGGCTGCTCAAGACCATGGGCCTTGGGCTCGTGGTCGTCTTCGTCTGGTCGCTGTTTGGCGGCTATGCCCTCTCCAATCGCATCGCCCTCGCCTCGACGACGATGGCGCGCCGGTCGGCCGGCATCATCGCCGCCGGGCTCTTCGCGTGGGGCGCCCTCGGCCTCAACGCCGCCGACTGGTCCTTCGGCGATGTCGACTTCGCCGAAGTCTCAACCGGTGGCGAAATCGGCAAGAGCCTGGTTGCGGGCTGGCTCGGCAAAGTCACCTGGGTCAGCCTCGGGCTCCTCACCTCGTATCTGCTCGCCCCGAAGTTCTCTCTCGCGGTCCTCGAACAAACGCCCCGCGGGCTCGCCTACACCTGGCGTCAGCGCTGGCCGCATCGCGTTGCCCACGGCATCGTCGCCTTCTTCCGTGGCCTCGCCCCGGGCGATGACTCCCCGGACTCCGACGCCGTCATCGGCGCTACCCTTCGTGGCCGGCTCGACCCCACGCCCCTGCCCACGACCGAGTCTCCCCCGAAACGGATCCGTCGCAAGATCGACGCCGACGAGCCCTCGCCGCTCGGCGCCGGCGCCGCCTCACAGTTCACCCACGAAGAGGCGGCCGCCCCCGCCGAGTTGAAGTCGACCGCCGTCGCGGAAGACGCCGTCCCGTTCGAGGTCACTCCGCCGCCCGGCAGCAGCTGGCAATACCCCTCGATCGACATGCTCAACCCGCCGATGCCCGCCGCCACGCGCAAGCACGACAACAAGGCCCGAGCCGAGTTGATCGTCGACACCCTTTCCAGCTTCGGCGTCGACGCCAGCGTCGTGGAGGTCAACGAAGGCCCCACCGTGACCCAGTTCGGCGTTGAGCCGGGCTGGGAAGTGCGCTACCGCGACCTCCCGTTGAAGGACCCCACCGGCAAGGGGATCCTCGGGCCGGATGGGCGCCCGCGCACCGAACGCGTCGAAATCGCCCGCACGCGCGTCCGCGTCAACCGGATCACGGCCCTCCAGAACGACCTTGCCCTCGCGCTCGCCGCGCCGAGCCTCCGGATCGAGGCCCCCGTCCCCGGCCGCGCCATCGTCGGCATCGAAGTGCCAAATGACGCCGCCACCGTGGTCACCATGCGCACCGTGATGGAGACCAAGGAGTTCGGCGAGCTCGCCCGTAAGTCCAAGCTCGCCCTCGCGCTCGGCAAGGGCGTCTCTGGCGTCCCCGTCGTGGCCGACCTGGCACGCATGCCCCACCTGCTCATCGCTGGCGCCACTGGCTCCGGCAAGAGCGTCTGCATGAACACGATCATCGCCGGGATCATGATGAACGCCTCGCCAGACGAGGTCCGGTTCGTCATGATCGACCCCAAGCGCGTCGAGCTCACGCCCTACACGAAAATCCCCCACCTCGCGTTCAGCGAGGTTATCGTCGACATGGACAAGGTGGTCGGCACGCTCCAGGCCGTCGTGGCCGAAATGGAAGCGCGCTACAAGCGGTTCGCCGAGCTCGCCGTGCGCAACATCGAGGGGTACAACAAACACCCCAACGTCCTCCGGAAACTGCCCTACTGGGTCGTCATCATCGACGAGCTGGCCGACCTCATGATGGCCGCGCCGTTCGAAGTCGAAAAGCTCATCTGCCGGCTCGCCCAGCTCGCCCGCGCGACTGGCATCCACCTCGTCGTAGCGACCCAGCGCCCCTCCGTCGATGTCATCACGGGCCTGATCAAGGCGAACTTCCCCACGCGCATCGCCTTCGCCACCACCTCGATGACCGACTCGCGCACAATTCTCGATACGGGCGGCGCCGAGAAGCTCCTCGGTCGCGGTGACATGCTCTTCATGCCCGTCGATGCCGCGAAACCGATCCGCATCCAGGGGGTCTACCTCTCCGACGCCGAGGTCGAGCGACTCGTCGAATTCTGGACCGACGACCGTTTCAAGTACCTCGCCCCCGAAAAAGCCGACAGCCTCCTCGAACAGGCGCTCGTCGAACAGAACGGCGGCGACGCCGACATCGAACTTGACGAGGACGACGACCCGCTCCTCGACCAAGCGCGCGAGCTCGCGCTCCAGCACAGCCGCGTCTCGCCCTCGCTTTTCCAGCGCCGCCTGCGCGTCGGCTACGTCAAAGCCTGCCGCTTGGTCGATGCCCTCGAAGACGAGGGAATCGTCGGCCCGCGCGAAGACGGCGAATCGCGCCGCGTCACCGCCGGGGCCGGCTCACATTCTCCGATTGAACGGGATTGGTAGACTCGTAGACATGGTGAAGCCACACATCGGACGGCTCCTCCGCCGCAATGAGGGCGGCGAAGTCATCGCGGAAGAACCCGAGGGGACGACCTGCCTCAGTTGCGGCGCTTCGCTCACCGAGTCGCGCCAATTCGAGCGGTTTCGGGTCTGCCACTCCTGCGGATTCCACTTCCACCTCACCGCCAAGGAACGGGTCGCGCTGATCCTCGACCCCGGGTCCTTTCGCGAAGCCGACCGCTCCGTCTCCGCGCTCGACCCCCTGAGCTTCGCCTCGAAGCAGGGATATCGCTCGCGCGTCATCCAGTCACAGCGGCGCACCGGGCTCACCGAGGCCGCGCTCACCGGGACGGGGACCATCTTCGGCCGCGAAGCGGTCGTAGCCGTGCTCGATTTCGCATTTCTCGGCGGCAGTATCGGCGTCGCCGCCGGCGAGCGGCTCGCCCGCGCCTTCGAAAAGGCGGCCGCGCGCCGCTCCCCGCTGATCACCGTCTGCTCGACCTCCGGCACGCGCATGCAGGAAGGGCTGCTCGCCCTCCTCCAGCTACCGAAGATCGCGGCCGCGGCGCGCAAACACGCCGCACTCGGCCTGCCACACATCTCGGTCGTCACCGACCCGACGACCGGCAGCGCCTACACGGGTTTCGTCAACCTCGCCGACTACGTCATCGCCGAGCCCAACGCGCTGTTGGGTTATGCGGCCATGCGCGCCGTCCAAGCCCAGGAGGGCGGCGACCTCCCGGCCCACGCCCACACCTCGGAGGCCCACCTCGAGCACGGCCTCGTCGACGCGATCGTGCCCCGCGCGCAACTCCGCGACGGCCTTGCGTTGATCCTCGACCTGCTGCTCAGCGACTTCGAGCTCAGCGCGCTTCAATCCCGCCGCGAAGGCGAACACACCCACAGCCACCGCGACGCCCTCAGCCAGCTCGAGCTCTCCCGCCATCGCGAGCGCCCCACCGCTTCCGACCTCATCCGCCGGATGACCACGTCGTTCATCGCCATCCGCGGCGACCGGATGGGCAAGGACGACCCGAGCATCGTCGCTGGCTTCGGCTCGCTCGGTGGCGAAGCGGTGATGCTCGTCGGGCAGAACCGCGCAGGCGGGAACGGCAATGAGGGCTGGATCGGCCCCGACGGCTTCCGGAAGGCGGCCCGCGCGATCGCCCTCGGCGCCAAGTTCCGGCTCCCCGTCGTCACGCTGATCGACACCCGCGGCGCACACCCGGGCCTCGAAAGCGAGCAAGCCGGCCTCGGACACGCGATCGCCCAGTGCCTCGCGACCTTGCTCGACGCGCCCGTGCCCACCGTCGCCGTGATCACCGGCGAAGGAAACTCCGAAGCGGCGCTGGCCCTCGCGACCGCCGACCGCGTCCTCATGCTCGACAATGCGGTCTACGAAGTGCTTCGCCCCGAAGACGCCGCCGAGATCCTCTACCAGACAGCCGAGCGCACCGGAGAGGCGGCCGAGCGCCTGCGGATCACGTCCCACGACGCCGTCCGGCTCGGGATCGTCGATTCTACGGTCCGGGAACCGGGCGAAGGCGCACACACGAACCACGAGGAGGCCGCCCAGCTGCTCCGCCGCGCCATCCTGCGCGAGCTCACCACGCTCCGCCGGATGCGCCCGAACCGGCGTCTCGAACGGCGCTACGCCCGCTATCGCCACATCGGTTCGGCCCACGGCTGGGTCCGCGGCACCATGGAGCGCCGCTTCGCCCACCTTCGTGACCGGATTTCGGGCTGGTTCGATCGCCTCCGGGGCCGGACGACGGACTGGCGCCGCCGCCTCGACTTCCCCGACAGCCCCGACATCCCGGTCTAGCCGGGGCTCGCGCTGGACCCCCACCAACTGCTGCTGATCCCGTTGGGCCTCGCGGTCGGGACGTTTGGCACGCTTGTTGGCGCGGGCGGAGGCTTCGTCCTCGTCCCTGTCCTACTCCTGCTCTACCCGGACCGCGACGCGGAGGAAATCACCTCGATCTCGCTCGCCGTCGTCTGTCTCAACGCCATCAGCGGCGCCACCGCCTTCGGGTGGCAGAAGCGGATCGACTACCGGAGCGGGATCGCCTTCGCCGCGGCGACACTGCCCGGCGCCTTGCTCGGCGCCTACGTCGTCGGGTTCCTCCCGCGCACGCTTTTCGACGCGATCTTCGCGCTCGTGCTCGGAGGGATCGGCCTGCTGCTCCTTCTTCGCCGCCAAGCCGTCGTACACCTGCGTGAGCCCGTCACCGGACGTTGGGGCATCGCGCGCCGCATGGTCACCGACCGCTCCGGGCAAACGTTCTTTTACGCCTTCGACATGCGCCGGGCCGTCCTGTCGACAGCCGTCATTGGCTTCCTCAGCAGCCTGCTGGGGATTGGCGGCGGCGTCATCCAGGTCCCCCTGATGGTCTCCGCGTTGCACTTCCCGGTGCACATCGCCACGGCGACGTCGCAATTCGTCCTCGCCTTCATGGCAGGCGAAGGCACGGCGCTTCACCTCGCATCGGGCGTCTTCGATTGGGACCACGGCATCCCGGAGGCGCTGCTCCTCTCGCTGGGTGCGGTGCCTGGCGCCCAAGCCGGCGCCGCGATCGCACGCCGTGTGCCCGCCCCGGTCATCCTCCGGTTGCTCGCCGCGTCGCTCCTGCTGGTTGCCCTCCGCCTCGGCCTCAAAGCCGCGGGCATCTGAGGCTCACTCCACCCGATCGGCGAGGACGACGGTGCGGAGCTGATACTCGCCGTCCTCTTTCGGGCCGCTACACGTCATCAAGACCGCACTCTCGACCCCTTCGCGGCCAGCAAGCAGCGCGCCCATGTCGATCACCGCGAGGTCGTAGTCGACCGTCGAGGTCACCCGGTAGCGGGCCAGCGTCCCGTCGCTGAGCATCGCCTCGACGACGTCGCCCGGCTTCAGCGTCGAAAGCTTGAAGAACACACCGGGCGTCCCCGCGTACTCGAAATGCGCGGCGAAAAACGTCGACCGCCCGCCGCCGGGCAACGACGTGAAGCCGGGGTTCCAGCCAATCGTGCGGTTGTCCTGGGGGACGTCGAGGCGCCCGAAGGCGTCGAGCCCATACCGCCCGACACGGGCCGCGACACCCAACACCGGGATCCGGAGCATCGCCACGTCCGCGGACTCGACCGGCGGTGGCGGCACGGCCTCGCGCTCGTCTTTGCCATAGCGCTCAACATCGCGCTCCACCTGGGCGATAAACCCATCGTCGACGGTGCGGGGCCCGCCCGTGAGATAGTCGCGGCCGACGTAGCGGAGCTGGTCTTCGTAGCTGCGGGGCTTCGCCGCCGCGGAACCGCGGTCCAAGTTGGCAGCGAGCACGACCCCAGCGAGCGCCAGCGCAGCCACTGGGAGTCCGGCGTTACGGAGGGTGCGACGCATCCACGCATTGTACGCCGCAGCGGTCTCGACCCGGTCAACGCCACCTCACCGGCGTCATCTCCGCCGAAAGTCGGAGTTGACGCGGTAACCTTTCTGCCGCTATCGTCGTTTCAACCTCGTAGCGGAAAGGAGACACCAATGGTCATCATGCACACCGCCCTCGTCCGCAAGGACCCCAACGAGACCTAGCAGTCGCTCACTGCAACGCGGCTTTCGACGCCGTACCTGTGAGCGGTACGGCGTTTTTCTTTGCCCGAAGGCCGCCGTCTCTTCCCACCAGCACCCGCACTCCGCACATCCGCTTTCCATCCGGATGAGCGTAGCCCTGTGCGGCCGTATTCGCACAGTTCGAACCAAGCAACCAGCCTTCAAGGAGGGCAGCGCTTTGCCTCAGTCATTCAACACGTCCAATCGTCGAGCCCACATCGCCACCAATCGCCGGCCCGATCGCGTCGACTACCCCATCACGATCATGAACTCACGTGTGAAGCCACACTTCCGCAGGCACGATTCAGAAGTGCCGATCAACATCTTCCGGCCTCATCGGCCCGACCATCCCCCGGCAGCGTGAGCTGCCCAGGTAACACCAGGAGAGCAACCGTGTACCACCAGCTGATCCGTTCCAACGACGACCTCCGCGCATTCGCGCGCAACAAGGTCTACTTCCCCGGCGACCCCGAGCCGGAGTCCCTCCGCCGGGCCGCAGAGCACGCCCGCATCTTCGCCGACGAGGCGATCGACCGGAAGGTCGAACGGCTTCGCTCCTGCGAGAAGCGCCCGAACCTCGTCGCCCGCCTCGTACTCCGCCGGGCATAGATCGAGCAGGTCGCCGGTCGCGTGGGCGCACGCTGCCGGCGCACCCTTCCCCAACGAACGAGGGCCGTCTTTCGACGGCCCTCGTTCCATTTCTGGCAATCCCGATGCCGATCAGGAGTCGAGCATCGCCTTCATCCGCTGGTTGAGGGCGTTCCGGAAGAACGTCGCCTGCCGGAGATGGTCCACGTAGCCCGCCACCTGGGTTTTGCGCAGGGCGGCAAGCTTCGCCGCTCCCTGGTCCATCTTCTCCTTGCCACCGCCGAGTAGCACCATGAGCGGCTCCGCCACGAGCGCGTCGCCCCACTCCTTCGTGAGCTTGTGTTCGGCCTTCGAAAAATAGAAGTTCTGCTCGTCGCGCCGCTCCGGCATCTTGAAGAGGAAGTGCTTCAGGCGCTCGATCTGGTAGTCCATCATCCGGCGCCGGTCGCGCGCGCAGAGCGCGTACATATCGCGTTCGAGTTGGTTCTGCGCGAGGTCCGCACCGTGCTCGAACAGCGTCAACAGCGTGCTGTCTTGGACGAAGAGGTTCGCAATCAGCTCCGGGAACGAGCGCGCCTCCTCCACGACACGGCTGTAGTCGGTGGGCGCCTGGATGCCGAGGCCGCCGCCGTTCGCCAGCGCGCGCTTGCGGAACGTCTCGGTGTGGCGGGCCACATCGTAGATCACCGTCGACATGAAGAGCTTCATTTCGAGGTAGCCGTAGCTGATCTCCGGCAGCCATCTGCCGAGCACAACACCCTGGTAGTACGACCGCTCGCTCAGCTCCGTCATCAGCTGGCAGACCGCGGCTTCGAGGTCCGCCGAAAGCGGTTCCAAGCTGTTCCAGTTCAGGTCGGTCGCGCTCGACCAGCGGTCCTTGATCGCCTGCTCGTAGAGCGGGACGACGCAGTCGGCCCAGACGATCGCCTTTTCGAAGATCGTGTAGCCCATGTCCTCCATCGCCGGCTTCGGGAACGAACCCCGCGCGATTTCGGAGCGGTTGTGCCAGACATCGGGGATATCGCCATAGGTGCCGACGTTGATGTCGCCGATCGTCAGGCCCATGGCCGGATTGCTCGCTCGCGCCTTGATCCCCCACTCGGTGGGCACCTTCATCCAGGCGAATTCGGGACGCACGATCGAGGCCCCACCCGGCTGCGCCGTCTCGAGGAAGCTCTTCGCCGTCGCCCCGTCGATGTTCGCCTGGAGCGCCTGGAAGACCTCTTGCAGCGTGAATCCCTTCCCGAGCGCCTGGTCGATCAGCGTGGCGTCCCAGCCGAGGTCGGCGGCGCGGTCGCGCATCTCCTGCGGGACATCGGATGTGGTGGGCGCTTGTGCCATGGCGAAACCTCCGGGGTTGTCGTCGAACAAAAGCCCCTCAAGGTGAGGGGCCTTTGTCTCATCGTTGTGGGCGACGGGTTAGACCGGGTCGAGGAACTGCGCGAGCAGCGGGCCGACGCGATAGCGTCGATCCGTCAGGCCGCAGACATCGAGCCGGTGCATGTACTCGTTCACCTGCCGCTTGCGGAGCACGAGGAACTTCTGCAAGCCCTCGTCGAACTTGTCCACACCGCCGCCGAGCAGGATGCAAAGCGACTCGAACACCTCTTGGAGCTGGATGTCGCCAGAGGCCCCGCCGCCATCTCCATCAGCCTTGTCGAGGTAATGGTGGATCTCCTCGCGGCGCTCCGGCGTGTTGTCGAGCACGTACTTCAGGTGCATGACGCCGAACGCTAGGTGGCGCGACTCGTCCTGCGCGCTCATCCGGAAAATCCGCTTGTCGGCGTCCGTATGGCCGATCAACTCGCCCATCCGGAACATCGACTGGACGAAGCCTTCCGCCTGCACGTGCATGAGCACGGACATCTCGGTGAAGTCTTTCGCCTCGATCAGCGTGCGCAGGCCGTTCTGGCCTTGGGCCAGGAGTCCGCCGCCGTTCGCCAGGGCACGCTTGCGGAAGACGTCGGTGTGTCGCGCCTCGTCCATGATCTGGGTCATGAGGAAGAGGCCCGACTCGAAGTCCTGGGCGCTCACCTGCGGGAGCCACTGGCCGGGTACATCGCCCGCGATGAACTCGACTTCCGTCAGCATCGTCGCGAGCTGGCACATCGCCCGCTCAAGGTCGTCTGGCAGCCCTTCGAGCGTCTCCCACGGGATGTCGCGCGCCGAAGACCACTGCCGCTGGACCGCCTCCTCATAGAGCATGAGGCAGTTATCGGACCAGACATCGGCTTTCGTCTGGTAGTTGCTCCCGAAGCGAAGCGCGTTTGGCCGGGCCTTCACGCCGCGCTGGCGATAGGTCATGTCGCCGCCGCCGCGCATCGTGTCGGCGTAGCGGCCGAGGTTGATCTCCTTGAGCGTCATACCCTTCTTGCCGGGCTTGGCGTTCGCCGGGTCGTCGTAGAGGTCGAGCCAGGAAAGGTCGAGGCCGGATTCGGTCAAAGCGGGCGCCGCAGCCATAGACGGGCTCCTCGTGGGTGATAGGCGCCACCAAGTCTAGTCCTGTGCACCAACGCTGGGAAGGGGTCTTTCTACCGCACGGTAAGGGCCGATTCGGCTCGGCGCAGGACTGCTTTCACCACATCCTTCCGATACGGGCTCCGCGGCCACGACGAAAGGCCCGGAGCGCCAGCGACTGCGCGAACGCCCATCGACACAATCCCTTCGCCCGCGAAGTCGAGGAGGGCCGGGGACGGGGGCTTACCGCGGCGTAACCGTCAGGTGCAGCTCCTTCAGCCCGCGCAACACGAAGCCGAGGTGGTGCGAGAAATCGTTCTTCCCCGGCGCGAACTCGAACCGCTCCACCCGGTCCAGCAGCACGTTCCAGGCGATGTTCTGCTCCA
>JBJXFX010000130.1:0-3963 GCA_046152925.1 Dehalococcoidia bacterium | reverse complement strand
GATGAGGGGAGCGCGCCATCGCCCAACTAATGGGCCGGTCAGTCGGAATCCTGTGAGATGGGGAGATGTCTGATTGAAGGCGTGCTCGACTTCGCGGACGGCCGCTCCTAGATCGCCACATCGCGACTACTCGCGAGTTTGACGGCTGGGAGACTACGCAGCCTGGCGACACTCATTTCTGAGTCACCGCGACGGAGGCCGCCAGTTCAGAATTAGTGTAATTGGCGCGACGGTGGTCTGCGCCACCGGCCGATTGATCAGGAAGCGGCCGTCGCGCGCGACGGCGTACTCTGAGGCACCAGACACCGCCCCGTCTTCGAGGCCAGTCGCAAACAAAGGCATCGGCGTACCGGCCTCGAACGAGGTGCCCGAGGCCGTGACCGGCACGGCCATCATCGTTGCGTCTGGCGCCACGAAGTACAGCTCCTTACCGTCGGCGCGCCACCGCGGCGCGAGGCCGCCGTTGGTCGACACCGACCATTTGCCGCCCGCGCCGGGGAAGGGCTGAACGACGACCTCGAAGCGGCTCGATTCATTGGTCGAATACACCATCCAGTGCCCGTCCGGAGAGAGTCGCGCATGCCTTTCCTGCGCGGGCGTGTTCGCGAAGACTTCCGGCGTCGGGTCTTGGCTGTGCATGTCCAGCGCCCAGAGGTCATTCCCGGTCGTCGGCGACTCCTCGGAGTACACGAGCCACCGGCCATCAGCCGACCAATCCCCAACCCCCTTGTCATAGGGTGAGTCGACCAGCCGCGTCTCGGCAGCCGACCTGTTCGACGGCTTCACGTACAGATCGTAGACGCCGGTTCGGTTCGAGTTGAAGGCGATCCGCGTCCCGTCCGGCGACCAGACGGGACCGAGGTCGAGGGCGCCATCGAAGGTCAGGCGGGTCATCCCGCCACGGACAAGATCCATCAGCCAGATGTCGGCGTTACCTTGTACACCGCGCCACATCGCCACGCGCCGGCCGTCGCGCGACAAGTCGAGCCCCGCCGAGGCATTCGGATCGGGCTCGCCAGCCTCGCCCACGACCTTGCCCGTGCGGTCGACCCAGGTCAGGAGTCGTGGCGTACGGCCGCCGCCTGCGCGATAGGCGACTGAGCCCGCGGCAGACACGGAGAAGCCGCCGCGAGCGATACCCTCCGCACCGACGCGATCTGCCAGCGTCACGGGATCGCCCGTCAACGCACCTTTCGAGAGATCCAGGCGGCGGGCCACTAGTGTCCCCTGTCGCACGAACACCACGTGGTCCGGCGGGAGGAACCCGCCAGCCGAGTCGGCCGCCGTCAACCGCGCGGGGGTGCCCCCGTCGAGCGACCCCAGGTAGAGTCCCGAAGTCTCGGGCGTGCCCAACACGTAGAACAAGAAATGTCGGCCATCGGGGAGGAACTGCGGAGCGCGATGGCCGGTGTGGTTCGGCGGATCAAGCCGGGTGACCTCTACGACCTCGCCCCCGGTGGCTGGGATGCGCCGCACAGGGGCGCCTCCCGAATGGGCGAACAGGATCGTGCCGTCCGCACTCCAGCTGCCCTGCGCGGTGCTGTTTCTCACGGCGGTCAGCAGCTGTGGCGCACCGCCGCCGACCTCGAGGCGACGGAGCGCGTTGCCCGCAAAGAACCCGATCGAGCGGCTATCGGGAGACCAAAACGGATACGTGGCCCCCTCCGTACCCGGCAGCGGCTGAGCCTCGGCTCGATCGAGCGGGCGCAGCCATAGCCTCGATGGCCCGTCGCCCGAGGCTACGAAGACCAGGGAGCGGCCGTCGGGCGACAGCGCGAACTGCAGCGGCGCATCGGAGGCAGGGGTCGTGATCTCGACCCGCATCTCAGGCGGAACGGCCGGCGGCGCTTCGCGCAGGTGGCGTAGCGCGGGTGGCGCCATCGTCGCGACGAGCGCCACGGCCACTGCGAGGGACGCGATCCAGGGCAGCCGGCCGCGCGACGACGCAGCCGTCGGCGGGGTCGATTGCGATACGACCGACTCGAATGCGCCGTCGAGCGCGAGGCGGACAGCACCGACGTCGGGAACGCGCTCCCGGGGCGACTTCTTCAGACACAGCCGCAGTGTCTGGCGCACATGCGTGGGCGTCGACGGCGGAAGCGCGTCCCACGCTGGCTCTTTGTTGATGACGTTCGCCAGCGTCTCGGTAACGTCGTCGCCATCGAACGCGCGCCGGCCCGTGAGCATCTCGAACAGCACGGTTCCGAACGCCCACACGTCGGCACGCCGGTCGACGCCCTTCCCGCGGGCCTGCTCAGGACTCATGTACGCCGCCGTCCCGAGGATCACCCCAGCCTGGGTCATCGCGGGGGAGGTGACGGTCGGCGAGTGCGTCGCCTCCGAGCTCGAGGCGCCCGCCGGATCGAGGGACTTGGCGAGGCCGAAGTCCAGCACCTTCACCGTGCCATCGGGTCGCACCTTGATGTTCGCCGGTTTCAGATCGCGATGGACAATCCCCCGCTCGTGCGCGGCTTCGAGCCCTTCCGCGATCTGCCTCGCGATCGGCAACGCTTCGTCCAGCGGAATCGCTCCCCGGGCGATGCGCTGGGAGAGATCGTCGCCCTCGATGAGCTCCATCACGAGGGCCGTGACACCCGCCTGCCCCACGCCTGCCGGAGGGTGCTCTTCAAGGCCGTAGATGGCCGCGACGTTGGGATGATTCAATGAGGCGAGAACTTCGGCTTCGCGCCGAAATCGCGCGAGCCGGTCAGCGTCTGTTGCCACCGACGACGGCAGGACTTTGATCGCGACCTGCCGTTTCAGCTTCGTGTCGGTCGCGCGGAACACCTGACCCATTCCGCCCTCGCCGATTCGGGCGGTGACTTCGTATACGCCGAGGCGGGTGCCGGGAGTCAGTGCCACGGCCGAAAGTATACATATCGTTCGCATTTCGAACGCCACGAGCTGCTCGGTTGTGCAGCCCGTGCAATAGAACCGCGCGCAGCCGCCCGCCAAGAAGCCACACCGCTGGAACGCGCGGAATTCGACTTCGACGAACCGGGGAAGGCGATGGCCGTCGCGCACCCGCGTGGCGTCGGCGAGAACGCTTTCGACATGCGCCCGTACCACCGCAAGACGGCGGAGCCACTCGGATCGCGCGGCGCGTACTCGAAGGCGGGCATGCGCCCCTTGATGCGGGGGACACGCCACAGCCTTGGGCGGCCAGAATGCCTGTTCGGCGGGACGAATCGCGCGTGGCCACGCGCAGATGCGGCGTCCTTAAAGCCTCGGGCCCGTCGTCGTAGGAAGAGTAACGAGGCTCGGCGCACCTGCAGCTTCCGTGAGCGTCGCGCTAAATGCCAGAAACGATTCGAAATACATCACAACTGGTGTCTCAACCCGCGGAGAACGGCGCAGGGACGTTCTTGCGCGCGACCGCTACGCGACGTCCTTGCGGACGTGCTCGGCCAGCACCTCGTTGATGAGCGTCTGATAGCCCACGCGGCGGCGGCGCGCTTCCTTGCGGAACTGCGCCAGGACCTTGGCGTCGAGCCGGATGGCGATCAATTGGCGGGCGGTTTCCCCGAGCGGCGGTCGCCCCACCCGGCGCATGGCGCCCAGCTGCGTCGCCGACGCCTCGGGGATGTCGCTGAAGTCAATCTTGCGCGCGGTACGCCGCGCGCTCCCGCCGGCTCGCACGCCGCGCGCTGATGAGGCGGATCGTTTCGACATTGGCTCGTCTCCTGATCGTGTAGGCCACCATGAGCACGCGCCCGTCGGCGGCGGCCCCCAAGCGCAGGTAGCGCGGCTCCGCCTCGGAGTGCGCGAGGTCGGGGCCATCCAGTGCGTTCGCGTCGACGAATACCGTCACGGCGTCGTCGAAGGTGACGCCGTGTTTCGCCGCGTTGGCCGCGGCCTTCCGCGCGTCCCACTCGAACACGATTCAGTATATACGGAATGCGGCATGCTGCCAGCTGACGGACCCAGGAGGCCGTCCCGCATGCCGCACGCCCCATCCCGGAA
>JBJXFX010000129.1:0-12149 GCA_046152925.1 Dehalococcoidia bacterium | reverse complement strand
GGCAGGTCGGCCTCGACCGGGAGGAACTCTGGGCCGACCTCGAAGATCCGCAGCGGGCCCTCAACCGCGTGTTGGTTCGCCGCGTAGGTCTCCAAGAGGCCGGCGCGGAGGCTCGTGCGTAGGTACTTCCAGCGGGCCGCCACGGGGTTCAGCACGCCCAGGGGGTCGAGCCGGCGCGCGTCTGCGGGGTCGACGACGCGCTCAAGCCGAGACGTCTCGGTGAGCGAGTAGGTGATGACCTCTTGGAAGCCGAGCGCGACGGCGAGGTCGCGGACGCGCTCGCGGACGACCTCGACCGGGCGCGGCGCGACCTCGGGGAGGTTGCCGCGCAGCATCGTGGCCGGCAGACGGTCGTAGCCGAAGATCCGGCCGAGTTCCTCGATGACGTCTTCAACGATTTCGACATCCGGGCGCCAGTAGGGCGGCTGGACGCTGTAGCGGTCGGGCGGGAGGTGATGGCAGACGAAGCCGAGGTCCGCCAGGATCCGCCGCACTTCGTCGGTGCCGATGCCGATGCCGAGGATGCGTTCAACATCTGCGGCGCCGAAGACGATGGTCCGCGGCGCGGGCTTGCCGGGGTAGACGTCGACCAGGCCGCTCGCGACGGTCCCGCCGGTGACTTCGGCGTAAAGCTTGAGCGCCCGCTGCATCGCGTAGAGCGCCATGTCGGGCCCGATGCCCTTCTCGAAGCGCGTCGAGGCTTCGGTGCGGAGGCCGAGGTGCATGGAAGTGCGCCGGATGGAGCCAGGCTTCCAGTTCGCGACTTCGAGGAGGACGTTGACCGTCCGGTCGTTCACCTCGCTGGCGCCACCGCCCATGATGCCCGCGATGCTCGTCGGGCCGTCGGCGTCGCAGACGAGCATCATCTGGTCGTCGAGGGTGCGTTCGACGCCGTCGAGGGTGGTCACCTTCTCGCCGGCCTTCGCCCGGCGAGCGACGAGGGTGTGGCCATGGACGAGGTCGTAGTCGAACGAGTGGAGTGGCTGGCCGGTCTCGAGCATCACGTAGTTGGTGATGTCGACGACGTTGTTGATCGGGCGCTGGCCGTGGGCTTTGAGCCGCTCCTGGAGCCAATCCGGCGAGGGAGCGAGCGTCACGCCCTGGATGACCGCGGCGATGAAGCGCGGACAGAGGTCCGGGTCGTCGATCCGCACGGTGACGAGGCTCTCAACCGCGGGCCCGGCCTCCGGATAGTCGCGGGCAGGCTCACGAAGGACCTTGCCGGTGAGGGCCGAGACTTCGCGGGCGAGGCCGAGCACGCCGAGCAGGTCGGCGCGGTTCGCCCAGGTTGAGAGGTCGAAGACGACATCGCCGAGCTGCTCCACGAGGGGACGCCCAATCGGCGCGTCGCCGGGAAGGACCAGGATGCCCTCGTGGTCGTCGCTCAGGCCGAGCTCGCGTTCGCTGAGCACCATGCCTGCGGAATCGACGCCGCGAATCGGGCGCAGCTTGAGCTTCGTCCGCTCACCGCTGTGGCCATCGAAGAGCTCGGCGCCCTCGGTCGCGAACGCGATCTTCTGGCCCGCGGCGACGTTGGGCGCGCCACAGACGACCTGCTGTTCGCCCGCGCCGGCATTCACCGTGACGAGCCGGAGACGGTCGGCGTTGGGGTGCGGCTCAACCTTGAGGACCTCGGCGACCTTGATCCGCTCCGGGTCCCAGGCGCCGCCGACGGCCGTGCGCCCTTCGACTTCGGCGACGGAGTCGTTGATTTTCGTCGAGAGCTCATCAAGCGGGAGGTCGACATCGACCAGCTCGCGGAGCCATTTGAGCGACAGCTTCATCGGTCACACCCTCCTCGCGGCCGCCCGTGGTGGCGCGGCCAAGTCGTGAACAGCCCGCCGCGCCGGAGCGCGGCCGCTAAAACTGGGACAAGAAGCGCAGGTCGTTGGCGTAGAAGTGGCGGATGTCTTCGATCCCCCAGCGGAGGAGCGCGACGCGCTCGACGCCGAGGCCGAAGGCGAAGCCGGTGTACTTCTTCGGGTCGTAGCCCGCGTTCGCGATGATTTCCGGGTGCACCATCCCGGCGCCGAGGATTTCGACCCAGCGGTAGGTGGTCGACCCGTCGGCCTGCTTGACGGGCCAATCGATCGCCATCTCGACCCCGGGTTCGACGAAGGGGAAGTAGGAGTGGTGGAACATGATCTTCCGGTCTGGTCCGAACATCCGGCGGGCAAAGGCGTACAGCACGCCCTTGAGGTCGCTCATGCGGACGCCTTCGTCGACGGCGAGGCCTTCGACTTGGGTGAGTTGCCATTCGTGGGTGGCGTCGGTCGCCTCCTGGCGGTAGCACTTGCCGGGGACGATCACGCGGATCGGCGGCTCCTGGCGCTCCATGACGCGCGCCTGGTTGGGCGAGGTGTGGGTGCGGAGCAGCATGTTCCGCTTCCCGCCGACGAGCGTATCGACCCAGATGGTGTCCCACATGTCGCGGGCGGGATGGTCGTCGGGGATGCGCATCGCGTCGAAGTTGTAGCGGTCCCACTCCACTTCTGGCCCTTCGGCGACGCGGAAGCCCATCTCAGCGAAGGCCTGGACGATGTCGCGCATCGTCTGGGTGACGGGGTGGAGGCGGCCGAGCGTTTGGGGGCGGCCGGGGAGGGTGACGTCGAGCGCGGCCGTGGTGCTCAGGGCTTCGAGGGCGGCGCGCTTGCGCTGCGCCTGCGTCGCCTCGAGCGCGGCCTCAATGCGGCCCTTGAGCTGGTTGGCAGCGGCGCCGAAGGCGGCGCGCTCGGCCGGCGGCTGCTCCTTCACAGAGCGGAGAAGGCCAGTGATCCGGCCATCTTGGCGGCCGAGGTACTCGGCCCGCCAGGCTTCGAGCGCGGCGGGTTCGGTGGCGGCGCTGAGGGCTGCGAGGGCCTCGGCCTCAAGCGCCTCGAAGGTGGATGCGGCGGTTGTCATAGGCAAGAGAGTATACCAGGGCGCGTGGGCCGCACCCTGCGCTGCGTTGAGGCGGGCCGAGGTAAACACTCGGCCGCCCAGACAGCCCCGCCCGCCTTCTAATGGGCCAGCCTGTATGATTCCGCCTCACCCTTCCTCGGAGCAGACGCATGGCCCAAATCTCCGGCGCCGAAATCGTCGTCAAGGCCCTGAAGCAACAGGGCGTCCAGTACATGTTCGGGATCATTGGCTTCCCTGTTATCCCAATCGGGATCCACGCCCAGCGCGCGGGCCTCACCTACGTCAACATGCGCAACGAGCAGGCCGCCAGCTACGCTGCGGCCGCCGTTGGCTATCTCACGGGCCGGCCCGGCGTGTGCCTCGCCGTCTCGGGCCCCGGCATGATCCACGGCATCGCCGGCATGGCGAACGCGTGGTCGAACTGCTGGCCGATGATCCTGATCGGCGGCGCGAACGACTCCTACCAGAACGGCCAGGGCGCTTTCCAGGAAGCCCCGCAGATCGAGACCGCCCGCCCGTACGCGAAGTACGCGGCCCGGCCCGACAGCATTGCCCGGCTGCCGTACTACATCGAGCAGGCCGTCCGCACGACCATCTACGGCCGTCCCGGCGCCGCGTATCTCGACCTTTCCGGCGATGTCATCTCCGGCCAGATCGACGAAGACACGATTAAGTGGCCCGCGAAGTGCCCGGACCCGGCCCGTGCCGCCACCGCGCCCGAAAACGTCGACGCCGCCCTCGCCGCGCTGAAGTCGGCGAGCAACCCGCTCGTGATCGTTGGCAAGGGCATGGCTTACGCCGAGGCCTCGGACGATGTCCGCGAGTTCTTGGAGCGGACGCAGCTGCCGTTCCTCCCGACCCCGATGGGCAAGGGCGTTGTCCCCGACGACCATCCGCTCTCGGTCGCCGGTGGGCGCACCTATGCGCTGCAGAACGCCGATGTCATCTTCCTGATGGGCGCGCGGCTGAACTGGATCCTTCACTTTGGCGCGCCGCCGCGCTTCCGTCCGGACGTGCGCGTCGTCCAACTCGACATCTCGCAGGAAGAGATCGGGACTAACGTGCCCACTGAGGTCGCACTTGTCGGCGACGGCAAGGCGATCACGCAGCAGGTGAACGCGGTGCTCAAGTCGAGCCCGTGGCAGTACCCGAGCGAGACGACCTGGTGGACGGGCCTCCAGGCGGCGATCGAAAAGAACGTTTCGCAGACCGAGGCCCAGAAGAACGACGACTCCTCGCCGTTGAACTACTACCGCGTCTACCGCTCGATCGTCGACCTTCTCCCCAAGGACGCGATCATCCAGAACGAAGGCGCGAACACGATGGATATCGGCCGCACGCAGATGCCGAACTACTTCCCGAAGCATCGCCTCGATGCCGGGTCGTTCGGCACGATGGGTGTGGGGACGGGCCAGGCCATCGCCGCGGCGGTCGTCCATCCGGACAAGAAGGTCGTCAACATCCAGGGCGACTCGGCGTTCGGGTTTAGCGGCATGGAAATCGAGACGATGTGCCGCTACCGGCTGCCGATCACGAACATCATCATCAACAACAATGGGATCGGTGGCGGCCCGGGCGAGATGCTCCCGCCGGACAAGATCCCGCCCGGGGCGTACATCCCGAACGCGCGCTACGACAAGCTCGCTGACGCGTTCGGCGGCAAGGGCTTCTTCGTCACCGAAGCCGACCAACTTGAGCCAGCGCTCAAGGAAGCACTCGCGCACGACATGCCGACGATCGTAAACATCATGATCGACCCGCGTGCGAACCGGAAACAGCAGCAGTTCGCCTGGCTTACCCGCTAGCGCGGACGGGATCACAACCGCAAAGCAAAAGGCGGCCTCCGGGCCGCCTTTTGCATCCCTGAGGGATCGGATGGACGACGGCGAGGGCCGCCATGCTGGTCGAGGGCTGGAAGCGGCACAACCGCGTTTAAGCGCGCCCGGCCTCGGCCACACGGAGCTGGGCCATGCGCCGTCCGAGGGCGATGACCTCGTCGCCATAGGTCCAGTGGTGGAGGCGGCCCGCGTCGAGCTCCCGGATGAGGACGCGGAGCACGCCGAGGAACGCGAGGAGGCGGCGCGCTTCGCGTTCGTGCCAGGCGGCCGGCACTTTGCCCTGCTGAACCAGCTCGGCGAGCTCATCCGGCGAATAGAGCCCGCTCGACCGGATGTAGGTGGCGGTCGCAAAGAAGGGCATCGCCCGGGCGTCGGGCTCGCCGCCGTGGACGCCAGCCCCGGTCATTTCCCGGTAGCGGTTGTGGGCGTCCCGCGTCTCGGCTTCGAGCGCGGCGAAGGCGGCCGCGAGCCGCGCCACGCTCCCACGGTCGCCGGGCCCGGCGAGCAGTTGGGCGGCCAACTGCTCTGCCTCGTCGAGCGTGGCGCCTTCATGCGCGGCCTGAACGAGTTGGTCGTAGCAATCCATCGAGACCATCGTGCCACACGGCGGCAAGGCCCGCGCAGCCTTAGATGTGGAGGGCGCGGCCGTAGGCATCGAGGACGGACTCGTGCATCATCTCGGAGAGCGTTGGGTGTGGGAAAATCGCCTCCATGAGCGCCTCCTCGGTCGCTTCGAGCGTCATCGCGACGACGTAGCCCTGGATGAGCTCGGTGACTTCGGCGCCAACCATATGGGCTCCGAGGAGCTCGCCGGTCTTCGCGTCGAACACCGTTTTCACCAGCCCCTGCGATTCGCCGAGGGCAATCGCTTTGCCGTTGCCCTGGAAGGGGAACCGGCCGACGCGGACCTCGAAGCCGGCGTCCTTGGCGGCCTTTTCGGTGTAGCCCACGCTGGCGATCTGCGGGTGGCAATAGGTGCAGCCGGGGATGCGGCGCTTGTTCATCGGGCGCGCGGTTTCCACGCCCGCGATGCGTTCGACACAGATGACGCCTTCGTGCATTGCTTTGTGGGCCAAGCAGGGCGGGCCGGCTACGTCGCCGATGGCGTAGATCCCCGGCTCGCCGGTCTCCAGCCATTCGTTGACCTTGATAAAGCCGCGGTCGACTTGGACCTTGGTTCCTTCGAGCCCGAGGTTTTCCACGTTGCCCTGGACGCCCACGGCGGAGATCACGCGGTCCACGTGAATGGTCCACGAGTTGCCTCCGGCGGAGAGCGTGGCGGTGACACTATCGGCCTGGCGCTCGAGTGAGCTCACGGTCGTCCCGGTGTGGATCGTCATGCCCTGCTTTTCGAACGCCTTGCGGGCGAAGGTCGAGATTTCCTCGTCTTCGACAGGGAGAATTTGGGGGAGGATCTCCGCGACGGTGACTTCAGCGCCGAGGCTTCGGTAGAAGCTGGCAAACTCCATGCCGATGGCGCCGGAGCCCACGATGAGGAGGGATTTGGGCATCGAGGGCGGGACCATCGCCTCCTTGGAGGTCCAAACCAGTTTCCCATCGGGTTCGAGGCCGGGGAGCACGCGGGGGCGGGCGCCCGTGGCGAGGATGATGTGGTCCGACTCGATTTCGGCGACTTGGGCCCCGTCCTTGGTCACGGAGAGTGTCCCGGGGCCAGTGAGCTTCGCCGTGCCATCGAAAACGGTGACCTTGTGCTTGCGCATCAGGAACTTGACGCCGTTGGAGAGCTGCTGGGCGACATCGCGTGAGCGCTTCACGACCTTGGTGATGTCGAACGAGATGTCGCTGGCGGCAAGGCCGAAGGGGTCGAGGTGGTGGAGGGTGTCGTAGAGCTCACTCGCGCGGAGGAGCGCCTTGGTGGGGATGCAGCCCCAGTTCAGGCAGATGCCGCCGAGGTGCTCGCGCTCGACGAGGGCCGTCTTCATGCCGAGCTGGGCCGCGCGGATTGCCGCGACGTACCCGCCCGGTCCGCCGCCAACGATGATGATGTCGAATGTGTCTGCCATAGGTTCGTCTCCAAAGGGTTTCGGGTGCGCCGGCTGGGCACGGTCAAGGTGATCCAAGGCGCGGTGTCTGGATGTCCCATTCGATGGGCTCGATCAACAGCGTCTGGTCACGGGCGTGGGCGACCACCAAGCACTGATTGAGCACGTCCCGCCCGAGGCGGGATGGGGCGTCGTCATCCATCTGACCCGGTGCTACGACGGCGATCGGGAGCATCAGGAGGTGCCGCTCGTCCGCTGTGTCCATCCCGAGCATCGCTGGGATGTCCCACGCTCGAGACACCCCGCTCCGCGTTTGCACTCTCTGCTCAGCTGCCTCATCCAGCAATCGTCCGAATGCCGGATAGCGGTACCAGTCTGCCGGAGAGACCACGGTAATGGGCGAGGCGCTGTCGACCAGGAAGTCGAATCGCATCGCGCGCGATCGTAGCTGTGGGAAGAATACGTCGAGCGCGACACTCCAGGCGCCGTCTGGGTCGAATCTCGGCGCACTCACGTGTGGGCCGAACCTGCGGCAGGCGGCCGCATGAACCGTATGAGCAGGTCTTCGTCGACAAGTGCAGGGTTTGCTCGGACGATGGCGGCGGCCTCTTCCAGTGACGATGCGTCACCTACCACACCGCATCCGTGCACGATGATCCAGCGCCCCATGTACCGCTCCCTCAGCTCGCGCTGATGACCGTGAAAGTAGTCGCACGTCTTCTGAAAGTGGCTGATACGCCGTTCGTCCTCGGCGGGGTCTCCGATCAGCTCGCGGACGTACTCCTCCGTCAAAGGCGGAAGTGGGTCGAAGACGCTCGATCTCTGTGTCGCCATTCGTGATCCGTCCCCTCGCGGCGGGCCGAACCCGCCGCGATTTCCAGTGTACGAGACCCGTCGAGCCCTTACACCAAGAGCCGGTAGGGCGCCTCCAGCAATCCCTTGATCGTGCGGACGAGCTCAGCCGCCGGGGCGCCGTCGTTGACACGGTGGTCCCAAGTGAGGCTCAGCGTCATCGTCGGGCGCTTCACGGGCCGGTCGCCCTCCCAGTCGATGCCGTCGTGGATCCTGCCGACACCAAGGATGGCGACGTTCGGCGGGTTGATGATTGGCGTGAAGAGGTCGACGCCGAACATCCCGAGCGCGGTGACCGAGAAGGTGCCGCCCACGTAGTCGTCGGGGCCGAGTTTGCCGTTGCGGGCTGCATCCGCCAGGCGCTTGCTCTCGACCGCGATCTCCTTCAGCGAGAGCCTGTCCGTGTTCCGGATGACGGGCACGACGAGACCCTCATCGAGGGCGACGGCCATGCCGACGTGGATGTCGGTGAGCAGGTGGATGCCGTCGTCGCGCACTTCGGCGTTAAAGCGCGCGTGCTGTTTGAGGGCCTTGGCGACGGCGCGGATGATCATGTCGGTGTAGCCCGGACGGACGCCCTCGGCAGACCACTCCTCGATCATTTGGCCGCGCAGACGGACCGCTTCGTCCATCCAGACTTCCACGCCCATGGTGAGTTGGGCCATGCCATGGAGGCTCTGATGCATGCGCTCGAAGATGACCTTCCGCATGCCGCGGATGGGGACGACGCCGCCGGAGGCGGGGCTGGCGGCGGCCCGCGGAGCTGACGCTGTGGGGGCCGCTGGCGCCTTAGCGGCGGGCGCAGTTGGCGCGGCCGCGGCAGCCTCCACGTCTTCCTTGGTGATGCGGCCGCCCGGCCCGGAACCCTTGACGCGCGCGAGGTCCACGCCGAGCTGTTCGGCGAGCTTGCGCGCGAGTGGCGAGGCGGGAGCGTCGCTGGCCGCTGCGAGGGCCGGAGCGGCGGCCGCGGGTTGGTAGGCCTGGACGTCGGCTTCCGTGATCCGGCCGCCGGGACCGGTCCCGGCGACAAGCGCGATGTCGATCCCGCGGTCCGCCGCGAGCTTGCGTGCGGCCGGGGTAGAGGGGGCTCGCTCGCCAGTGGCGACAGGCGCGGGCGCGGCCGCCGCAACGGGCGTAGCCGGCGCGGCTGCAGCGGGCGCCGGGGTGGCCGGGGCCCCAGCCGGAGGAGCGCTCTCCCCAGCGGCGAGGATTTGGGCGACCGGGGCTCCGCAGGCGAGGACGGCGCCTTCGGGGGCCAGGTGATGGAGGGTACCTTCGCCCTCGGCCTCGATCTCCATCTCGATCTTCTCGGTCTCGAGCCGGTAGATCATGTCGCCGGGCTTCACCGTGGCGCCGTCAGGGATCAGCCACTCAGCGACAGTCCCTTCTTCCATCGTCATGCCGAGCTTGGGGATGACCATCTCAACTGCCATGGGGCTCTCCTGTGCCGCGGAAATGGCCGCGACGTGCCGCGTATTGCAGGGTTCTTGGGACATCAATGACCCGCGGGCCATCGCGCTTGATCCGTAGGGTAGCGCGTTGGCCGGGTTTGAGGACGCGCTCGCGCTCGCCATCGAAGGCCAAGACGCCCGGCCCGACGACTTCGAGAATCTCGCCGGGCGGGAGGCGCCGGTAGCTTTCGACGGGGACCGGGAGATAGAGGCCGGGCGCGATCGGTGCGAGGACTGAGTCGGCGCCGCCGAACTGGATGGCGAGCCCTTCCTCGTCATCGTCGTGCACGGGTTCGAGGAGCCCGCCGATCGATGAGATGCCGACGGCTGCGGGCTCGGCCCGTGTCAACAAGGCCGATCGCAGCCGGGAGGGATCCCAGATTGCGCGGGCGCCGATGAACTGTTCGTTGAGGACGACGGCGTCAATGAGTGCGAGGTCGTCCCGTTCCCCTTCGATCTCGGCGATCACGATTTTCACGCTTCGCGCCACTTCCGCGAGAGGCACGCGCCCACTGGCGACGAGTCCGGCGGCCGCCCCGGCCACGGTCGCTTCGACCATCCGGGGGAACACGTTGTTGGTGCCGGTGGAGACGGGGATGAGGGGGACATCACGCCAACCGAGCGTGAACGCCCGGTTTGTGCCGTCGCCGCCGAGCGTCACGACGGCGCCGCAGCCAACTTCTTGAAGGTGGCGCGCGCAGCGGATGGTGTCCAGCGCGCTGTTCGTGTCGGGGAATTCCACCGCGGTGAAGGTGGCTTGGCCGGCGTGTTCTTCGGCTGCGCTAGAGACGATGTCGTAGCCATCGGGCATGTAGGCGAACTCTCGCGCTCCGCCCGCGATGGCCCCGGCGACGGCGCGCCGCACGATGTTTTGTTTTTCCTGGTTATCGAACACCGAAGCCCGCGCGATCACGCGGCGGATGTCTTTCCCAGACATGGGGTTGGCGAGCAGGCCGACTGGCGGCATCTTCCCTCTCAGATCCCTGGTCGCGCACGAGGCGACCCCGGTGGCCGGGGTCGCCTCGTCGATGCGCGGTTGGTGCGCGGGATTACCGGCCGACGATGCGGCGGACTTCGGCCGCGATCTTCGCCGCCGATGGCACGTAGAGTTGTTCCAGCGCCGGGGTGAAGGGGACCGGGGAGAACGGCGCGCCGATCCGGCCGACCGGTGCGTCGAGGTAATCGAAGCACTCTTCGGCGATTTGCGACGCGATTTCGGCGCCGATGCCGCCGAAGCGGACGGCCTCGTGGACGACGAGCGCCCGGTGCGTCTTCTGGACGGATGCGAGGATCGTCGCCGAATCCAGCGGCTGGATCGTACGCGGGTCCACGAGCTCGACGTCGATGCCGTCGTTCTTGAGCTCTTCGGCCGCCGCCAAGGACTCGGGGACCATCCGGCCGGTGGCCACGATCGTGAAGTTCGAACCCGGGCGGACGATGTTCGCCTTGCCAAGCGGGATCTCGTACATCTCTTCGGGCACTTCGCCCATGACGCCGAGCATGCGCTTGTTGAGGACGACGAAGACCGGGTTGTCGTCGTGGACGGCCGAGATGATGAGGCCCTTGACGTCGTACGGCGACGACGGCATCACGACCTTGAGGCCGGGGACGTGGGCGATCCAAGCCTCGAGGCTCTGGCTGTGCTGCGCAGCGAGGTTGATGCCCGCGCCGGCCATCGTGCAGATGGTCACGGGGAGCTTGGCCTTGCCGCCGAACATGTACCGCATCTTGGCGAGCTGGTTGACGATCTCGTCCATGCACTCGGCGATGAAGTCCATGAACATAATGTCGAGGATGGGGCGCAGGCCACAGGCTGCGGCGCCGACGCCGAGGCCGATGATGCCTTCTTCGGAGATCGGCGTATCGAAGACACGCTTTTCGCCGAATTCGGCTTGGAGGCCGCGGGTGTAGCCAAACACCGAGCCGTAGCCGGCGGTGTCTTCGCCACAGAGGAAGGTGTTGGGGTCCTCGCGGAGGACCATGCGCAGGCCTTCGGTGGCCGCGGCGACGTAGGGGAGCTTGCGTGCTTCAGTCATCTTGGTGCTCCGCGGCCCTAGGAGGCCTTCTCGTAGTAGACATCGGTGAGGAGCTCGCTCGGCTCCGGGAACGGGCTCGATTCCGCGTACTTGATGGCGTCCAGCGCCTCTTGGCGGGTGGCGTCGCGGATGGCGGTGGACTGCTCGATGGTCTGGATGCCCATTTCGGCGAGCTGCTTTTCGAGGAGGTCGATGGCGTCGCGCGAGCGGTAGGCGAGGACTTCTTCGTCCGTGCGGTAGCTCACGCCCATGCCGCGGATGCCGACGTGGTCGTAGAAGCGGTAGGTCTTGCATTCGAGGAGCGTGGGCCCGCCCCCGGCGCGTGCCCGGCTGATGGCCTCGCGCGCGGCCTCATAGACGGCGATGGCGTCCATGCCGTCGACAATTACGCCTGGCATACCGTAGCCGGGGGCGCGGTCGGCGACGTCCTTAATGGCCTGGTGCTTGGCCTGGGGCGTGTATTCGCCGTAGCCGTTGTTTTCGCAGCAGAGGATGAGCGGGAGCTTATAGAGGGCGGCCATGTTGGCGGCCTCGTGGAACGCCCCCTCGTTGGACGCGCCATCGCCGAAGAAGGCGACGGCGACATTGCCGTTGCCCTTGTACTGGTTGGCGAAGGCCGCGCCAGCGGCGATAGGCGGGCCAGCGGCGACGATGCCGTTCGCGCCGAGCATGCCCTTATCCATATCGCAGATGTGCATGCTGCCGCCCTTGCCCTTGTTGTAGCCGGTGGCCCGGCCAAAGAGCTCGGCGTACATCTTCTTGAAGTCGCCGCCCTTTGCGTCGAGGTGGCCATGGCCACGGTGCGTGCTCGTGATCTGGTCCTGGTCGCTCAGGTTGCACATCACGCCAGCGGCGACGGCTTCCTCGCCGACATAGAGGTGGAGGGCGCCGGGGATGCGCGCCGTCTCCATCAGCTTGCCGGCCTCTTCTTCGAAGATGCGGATGCGGACCATGCGCATGTGCAGGTCGAGGAGGGTTTCCTTCGAAATGTCCATTCGTTCTCTCCAGGGTGGGTGAACTGGCCGGGTGGCCAGGAGCGATGACGCGTCCGGACTGTACACGAAAGCG
>JBJXFX010000125.1:0-39594 GCA_046152925.1 Dehalococcoidia bacterium | reverse complement strand
TGGCGGAAATGGTACGGGAGCGCGCGATCAGGCGCTCGCCGCGAGCTTGTCGAACGCCGAGACGACCTCGGCGGGCGCCTGGACGAGCTCGATGAGCACGCCAGCTGCCCCGATCGGCGCCTCAGCGCTGCCCTTCGGGTGCACAAAGCAGACGTCGAAGCCCGAAGCGCCTTTCCGGATCCCCCCCGGCGTGAACCGGACGCCCTTCGTGGTCATCCAGTCGACGGCGGCGTGCAGGTCATCGATCCAGAGGCCGACATGATTCAGCGTCGGGACATGGACGGCGGGCTTCTTCTCCGGGTCGATCGGCTGCATGAGGTCGACTTCGACCTTGAGCGGGCCGGACCCGGCGACGGTGATGTCCTCGTCGACGTTTTCGGACTCGCTGCGGAAGGTGCCCGTGACCGTAAGGCCGAGGACATCGACCCAGAAGCCGCGGAGCTCATCCTTGCTGAGCGCGCCCACGGCGATCTGCTGCACGCCGAGGACGCGGAAGGGCCTGTCGGACATCGAGGACTCCAGGAATTCGTTTCGCCCAGATTAACCAGCCTGGGGCTTTGGGGCGATTTCGGATGTTTGGTCCGCCGTGGGAACCATCATGCCCAAGCGGTTCGGGTTGGCGACCCACGCCTCGATCTCATCCAGGAAGCTCCACACGTCGCCGTCGCCCGGGACAACTTCGCCGCTGGCGGTGAGGCCGACGGCCTTCTCGAAAACGTTGGGTTTAGAGTTGGCCAACCGGCCACCCAACCAACTCTCGAGGGCTCCGCGAGCTACCACGAAGACCCCATACGTCGACAAGACGCGCCGAAGCTCATCCCATCGCGCCAGCTCTGAACCGTCCCATGAACCCACGTTCTTGGCGTCGCTGCTCCTCCTGCGAACGGTGTCCAAGATCGAGTCGCGCTCCTGCCGGACTCTCTCCCAAACCTCAGTGGGCACGCCCAGCTCATGAACGCGCGCTAGGCTAACGCTGCCGCTGAGCCAGTCCGAGTCCACCACCGCCGCAGTTGGGACTCCGAGGCGACGCAACTTCGCCACCAGCCCGTGAATCCGATCCTTGCCGATGGTTCGCACGAAGAGCGTGTCGTCCAGACCGCGACCGGCCTGCCGAAGGAGGTGATTCATTTGGTCGTAGAACGCCCGGTCGTCCTCGCCCTCAGTGACTACCGCTGCCCGGTGGAACAGCGCTCTCAGGGGCTCGGTTGTTCGAAGGTATGGATCCCGCGAGAGGTCGGACAGGGTGTCCGGATCGATGGCCGACGCGGTCGCGACCGTGCCATCCCACCCCAGCCGTACGACTGAGACCGGCTCACCACTCTCGATACACCCATAAACAAAGTCAGCACTGTGAGTCGCCACCACGACGCTCGCGTTCCGTCCCTTAACGACGTCAACCAGAGCCCGGCCTAGGACGCGTGACGCCGAGGGATGCAAGAAGGAGTCAGGTTCATCGACGAGGATGAGCCTCTCACTGAACGCAGCGACTGCCGTTAAAATCGCGATAAACGCCTGAACGCCATCACCTTCGGACGAGAGATCAGTGGTTTCAGAGAGGTACTCTAAGTCTGGTCCAGTCCCGAAGACACTCTGATCCGGGTCCTTACTAGACATTGCAAGTCTCAGGAGAGTTGCCTCTCTCTCATCGATGACCAGATACTTTCCGAACGCCTCGTAGCACCATCTCCTACAAGTCCTCTGGAGCGGCTTGGACTTATGGAGTGCATGAATTGGGGTTGCGGGATCAGCCGTTAAGGCGAGTCGCTCGCTTGGCTGCAATAGCTCGAACCTCGACCTCGCGTCCAAGAGGTAAACGAACTTTCCACCAATGATTTCTCGGACACTATCGTATGATCCATTATCCCAGTATTGTTTCAGTTGCAGAATCGGTTCCTGATGATATGTTGGCGCGTTCCCTCGTCGGGTGCTCTGCGGGTAACGCCAAGTCCCTCCCACATCAACGTTCCGCCCAAGACCCAACAGATCGCATAGGGCTTCCCACGTCCCAGGAATCGTCACGTTGACGCGGTTCACCACTCGGCTTGGCTCGTGGCCGATGGTGGACCAGCGCTGCTGCAGCTCGCGAAGTGCGACTGACTTTCCGCTGCCGTTTGGCCCAACGATCAGAATAATCGACGACCTTCCGACGCGGGCGGGCGCGGCGCCCGGTCTCGAGCCCGCCACAAACTCGACGCCGAGCAGCCCGAGGCCCCAGTCCGGCACCGTGGTGGGGACCACATCCCTAAGCTCCGGCGATTGAACTGGCTCAGCCACGGGCGGACCCCCAACCCAGCAGCCCTGCCCCAACGGATCGCTGCACCGGCATGCCACCGATGGTCAGGTCGATCCCCTTGGCGAACGTGAGGTCCGGTTCCCGCCAGGTCGTCCAAGCTCGCGCACTTCCCGAGCCCGTCCGCGAGCGGAACTGCCTCGCGTTGATCACCGCCTGGTAGCCGGCGGTTTCGCGGTACCGCTGGAAGCGGCCGGCCACGTTCTCGTGAGCGACAACGCGCACTGGCGGGTCGAACCTCCGCGCGGCCTCGTCGTCGATGGCCGCCGCGCCGCCCGCGTGGTCGAAATGCGCGTGTGTATAGACCACGGTGTCCACCCGTGAAGCGTCCCAGGCGCGGAGCGACGCGAGGATCGGCGTGATGTGGGCCGCCTGGCTCGTGTCCGCCAGCACCAGGCCATCCTGCGTCCGGACGGCGGCGACGTTCCCGAAGCCCAGCACCAGCGCAACGTCCGGCGTCACCTCGAACAGCCGCCCGACCTCGCGATAGGTGTCGATCGGCCGCTCGCCCTGCCACATGCGCTCGCAGAGCTCGACCAGCTCCTCGTGCGACCCCATGTCTGTCCTCCTCAGCGGGCGTTGTACTGGATGATCGCCGTCGGCACGCCGCCGGTCGGCGCCCGCACGCTGGCGATGACCGCTGTGGGCTGCACCGCCGGTTTGGGCTCGTTCGCTTCAAACCCAGCCGCCCGGACGCTGGCGATCGCCGCCTGGATGTCGTCCACGGCGTACACCATGCCCCAGAACTTCGCCTCCAGGGGTCCTTCTTTCGCCTCCGGCGGCCCGGCAAATTCGAGGATCACGTCGCCCAGCTTCGCGAACGCAAGCTGGGCCGACGTCCCCGGCCGGATCATCTTGCGTTTGATTTCAAGGCCGTAACGCTCCTCGAAGTGCGCGGCGCAACGCCCGCTGTCGCCGCTCGAAATCACCACGTGGTCGATGCAGCGCACGTTGCTGGGCGCGGCTGGGCCGGCGCCCTCGTTGGGCCGCGGGAGCAAGACGAGTTGCACGCCGAGGTTGAGTTCTCGGTCGGGACGCTCTGGCTGAGCCACGTCCGCGTCGAACGCGAGCGCTTCGATCCCGCGGTCCACTCCCGCGTCCCGCAGGACGACCGCCGAACCGCCGACGGGCATGCGCACTTCCCGGCGCCCGTCGACGATGCCGTCGCGGGTCACCGCGAGCCTTAGCCCATCCCGGTAGAACCGTAAGGTCGCCTCAAGGTCGGCGGCCCCGACGGCTACGTGGTCGACGCGTTCGAGCATCTGCGTCCTCCTCCGGCGGCGCAGTCGCCGCCTGGCTAGCTGGCGTTGGCCTCGGCGGGGATCGACTCTGGCCCCTGGCGGCGGGCGCCCTGCATCCCCGCCAGCACAGCGGCGATCTCGTGCCAGTGGCTCCGGTCATGGTCGAGCAGGCTGTGGATCAGCCGGTACTCCGGCGACGAGTCGTCGGCCAACGTCTCGTCGGAGATCTCCTCCAGGACGTCGCCGAGCCGCGCTCGTCCGCCCTTCAGCTGTTCGTAGACGATCCAAAAGTTCAGGTCGCGCTTCCGCTCGACATGGTCGCGGTTCCAGGCGTCGAGTTTCGCTTCGTCGAAATCCAACAGCGGCGGGCGACGGCCAGCGACGAGCTCGCGCAACGCGGAGACCACCTCGGCCTCCCACGTCGCCACGTGGCCGACGATGTCCTTCAGCGACCAATCGGCGATGAACGGCCGGTCGATGTCGCGTATCCGGCAGGTCTCGATGTTGCGGACGAGCTGGTTGCGCTCAAGGTCCAGCCCGGCGAGCAACCGCCGGCGCCCGTCCTGAAAGCTCTGGGCATCTTCGTCGGCCATCCGGTCACCCGTCCTTTTAGATCACGACCTGCGGCTGGTATTCGCCCCAAACCCGGCGCAAGCGGTGCGAGATCTCGCCGAGTGTCGCATACGCTTCGACGCAGTCGACGATCAACGGGACCAGGTTGTCGGAGCCCTGCGCCCCTCCTTCGAGCTTGGCGAGCAGGGCGTCCACCTTCGCGTTGTCGCGGCTCGCCCGCAGCTTCGCCAACCGGGCGACCTGCCGCTGGCCAATCGACGCGTCGAGCTTGAGGAGGTCCACCGGCACGTCGGGCGTCTTGAAGTCGTTGACGCCGACGATGACGCGCTTCTTCGCCTCGACTTCGAGCTGGTAGCGGTAGGCCGCTTCCTGGATCTCGCTCTGTTGGAAGCCCTTTTCGAGCGCGGCAAGCGCCCCGCCCATGCCGTCGATCGTTTTCAGGTACTCGGCCGCCTCGGCTTCGAGGCGGTTGGTCATCGCTTCGATGTAGTAGGACCCGCCCAGCGCGTCCGCGACATCACCGACGCCGTTTTCGTAGGCGATGATCTGCTGCGTACGAAGGGCGATCTGCACCGCCTTCTCGGTCGGCAGGCCGAGCGCCTCGTCCATTGAGTTCGTGTGCAGCGACTGCGTCCCGCCGAGCACCGCCGCCAGCGCCTGGACAGCGGTGCGGACGATGTTGTTCTCCGGCTGCTGCGCCGTCAGCGTCGCCCCGCCCGTCTGGGTGTGGAACCGCAACATCTGGGAGCGAGCGCTCTTCGCGTTGAAGCGATCCTTCATGATCTTGGCCCAAAGCCGCCGGGCGGCGCGGAACTTCGCCACCTCTTCCAAGAAGTTCGAGTGGCAGGCGAAGAAGAAGCTCAGCTGTCCCGCGAACTCGTCCACGTCCTGCCCCGAGGAGATCGCGGCCTGCACGTACTCGATCCCGTCGGCGAGCGTGAACGCGATCTCCTGCGCGGCCGTCGAACCCGCCTCGCGGATGTGGTAGCCCGAGATCGAAATGGTGTTCCAGCCCGGGATGTTCTCCTTGCAGTACTTGAACACGTCCGTGATCAGCCGCATCGAGGGCTTCGGCGGGTAAATGTACGTCCCGCGAGTGATGTACTCCTTCAGGATGTCGTTCTGCACGGTGCCGCCGAGCTTGTCCGGCGAGACACCCTGTTTGCGGCCAACGGCGATATAGAGCGCGAGCAGCACCGGCGCCGTCGCGTTGATCGTCATTGAGGTCGTCACTTTGTCCAGCGGGATCTGGTCGAAGAGCGTCAGCATGTCGTCGAGCGAGTCGATGGCGACGCCGACCTTCCCGACTTCGCCAGCCGCCATCGGGTCGTCGGAGTCGTAGCCGATCTGGGTCGGCAGGTCGAACGCGACGGAGAGGCCGGTCTGCCCGGCTTCAAGCAGGTAGCGATACCGCTTGTTCGATTCCTCCGGCGTGCCAAAGCCTGCGTACTGGCGCATCGTCCAGAAGCGGCCACGGTACATCGTCGGCTGGATGCCGCGCGTGAAGGGATACTCGCCGGGGAACCCGAGGTCCCGGGTCGCGTCCCAACCGCTCAGGTCGTCGCCTGTGTACACGGGCTCAATCGGGATGTTCCCGGTCGTCTGGAACAGCTTGCTCCGCTCAGGGGCCCTTTCGATGGCCTTTCCGTAGGTCGACTGGAGCCATTCGCGCTTGGACGAGGAAGGCATCGGGCATTCTCCGCGGCATTGGAAGTAACCAAGGGAGTATACGAAGGGGCCCCCGCACCCGCGAACGGAGAGCGTGCGGGCTCAAGGTTTTGGAAGCGAGCGCCCGGTGGATGAACGAGCATCGAAACCGTGTTGGCGCCCGCCCTCGGCGTCCGCAAGGCCGTCGTCCCTGATTTCAAGACATAAACTCCCCTCTCCCGCGAAGTCGGGAGCAGGGATGCTTCGCTGGGGGTGAGGGCCGCACCGTCGCATCACACACCGTTACCCACTTCAGGCGCCGTTCACCACGCCGCAACGAGCCTCCAAAATCTTGAGCCGCGCCCGCGAACGGAGGGTTTCGCTAGCCAGCTTGCTCTTCACGGGCCAACGCCCAGGCGACGATGCTCGTCTCGAGTGCCTCCTCTCCTCGAAGCCGATCACCAGACCGGCCGCCACCGCGGCCGGCACATGCCTTACCTAAGCCGACTGGAACGCGACCAGCGCCGCACCCAGCAGAAGAATCTGCAACATCGCGCTCGACGTGAACAGCCAGACGGCGGCGGCGCGCTCGCGGACGTGGACGAGCACGCCCACCAACAGGTTCGTCGCCAAGATCCCGACGCTCAGCCAGGGGATGCCGAGCAGCTTCTCCTTGTCCCCCACCCGCACCACGTCGCCGGAGACCGGAAACTTGATCGCGATGATCGACGGCAGGCCGTCGTAGCGGAGAAAGAAGACCGAACAGAGCAGGACGCACGAGCCGACGGCCAAGAGCGCGCCACCAATCGCGACCCGGTCGCGCCAGATCGGGATGGCGGCCAGCCCCGTCGCACGGGAACGTTGCTCGCGCGATTGGAGCGGTCCGAGCGCTGCCCGCGCCTGGACCTCCTCGGCGAATCGCGCCTGGTCGAGCACGGTGAGCGCGTACGACTCCTGCGTCGTGTGGATGTAGAGCAGTTCGTCGGGGCTGGCGCGGGTCGCGAAGAAGATCGTGTAGCCGAGCCGGTGGATGTCCGCATGGCCCAGGTGGTAGCCGAGCCAGCGCAGCCCCTCAACGCGAGGCTTATCCATCGTGCGCCCGGGCACCATGCGGAGGATCGTGTCGATCGGGATGACGATCCGCCGGAAGCCCCAACGGATCAGCACGACATCCGGCGCGACCACGTAGGAAAGGGTCGCCAACCCGTAGAGCCAGAGGGCGAACAGCGCGGCCAACAAGATGCCGGTGATCGCGGCCAGCCACCCAAGGAGGGCCGTGAACCCCGTCCCGCCGCCCCAAACGGCGCCGATGGCCGCCACCGCCAGTGCCAGCGACCACGCGATCAGGGCGGCGCCCGTCAACATGCCCGTCCCTTTCGGCGGCCGGAAGGTGACCGCCGAAAGCTCTAGGCGCGCGCGCGGGCCGGGGTGCACCAGTGCCGGTACTGCGGGTTCTTCCCGCGGATGATCGAGTAATACAGGTCGCTCAGCTTCGCCGTGATCGGGCCAGTGGCGCCGTTGCCGACAGCCCGCCGGTCGACCTCGATGATCGGCGTCAGGTGCGCGGCTGTGCCCGTCATGAAGAGCTCGTCGCAGACGTAGAGCTCCGTGCGGTCGATGGTCCGCTCGACGACCTCGATGCCAAGCTCCTTGGCCGCGACTTCCACCACGGAGGCGGCCGTGATGCCCTCCAGCACGTTATCCGCGGGGCCAGGGGTGATCAGCTTGCCCTTCCGGATCATGAAGATGTTCTCGCCCGAGCCTTCCGAGACGTGTCCATCCCCGTTGAGCATGATCGCCTCGTCGAAGCCGTTAAGGTTCGCCTCCGTCTTCGCGAGCGCGCTGTTCGCATAAATGCCCGTGACCTTCGCCCGCGGCGGGATGCCGGTGTCATCGACCCGCCGCCAGGTGCTCGTGTGGCAGCGCGCGAAGTCCGGCAGGTAGGCCGGGAACGGCGTCACGAAGATGAGCACGTCGTGTTCGAGGTTGTGCAGGCGCACGCCCAGCTGCTCGCTCGACGTGTAGACCAGTGGCCGGACGTAGATGTCCTCGCCCTGGAAGTTGCCCCGCTCGACGAGCTCGACCGTGATCTCGCAGAGCTTCTGCGGCGTCACGTTCAGGTTGAGCATCATCACCTTGCTGCTCTGGGCGAGGCGCTCGTAGTGCTCCAGCATCCGGAAGAGGTAGTGGCAGCCGTCGTCCGCGTTCCAGTTGCCGCGGATGCCTTCGAACACGGCCGTCCCGTAGTGCAGCGCATGGGTCATGACACTGATCTTCGCGTCGGCGATCGGGACAATCTGGCCCTTGAGGTAGGCATACGGCGTCGGCATCGGCGAACTCCCCTCGGCCGGCGGTCCGGCGGGTTCGAGTATAGGGGCGGCCTCAGCAACGGGGATCATGGGCGCCAGCGCACACCCCCGAGGCGCCGGGTACAGGCGTGCTCGAGTTTACAGCGCGATTGCCATGCCGGCCGGGCATCGGTGTAGCCTGTTTTCGTAGTCCACCCGGCGGAGGGCGCGATATGCCGGACAACGACGAGACCAAAGGCAAACCCCTCAGCCCGCGTGAGCACGACGTTGCGCGGCTTGTGGCTGCAGGGGGCTCTCGAACAAGGAGATCGCCCGCGAGCTGGGGATCAGCCTGAGCCGCGTGAAGGCGCTTATCAGTGATAGCCTGACTCGCCTCGTCCTCTCCAACCTTGTCTGGCGTGTCGATGATTTGCCGGCTGAAGGCCTCCAGGATGTATGCCTTGGCTGAAATGTCGACGGGGAAAGGTCGGAGAGTCTGTCGGAGGTTGGTCCCATGAGTGCTCCCGCGACCCTTGTCTTCGCCGTTGTCGCGCTGTTACTCGTTGCCTGCGGAGGTGAGAGTGACGAAGCGCGGGCTCCGACCACGGTGGCGACCACGACGCCCAGTTCCGAACCTGTGAGGACTCCGGCTTCGCCAACGGCAACCCAGAGCTGTCCCGAGACCGGCTCGACGTGCGAGCGTGCGTTGCAACTAGGCCGACTGCTTGAGGGCGGAGACGTGCCATCAATCGCCGCGCTGGCCGTGCCCGCGGACGTAACCTGCCGAGGCGACGGGCGGGGCCTTCCGCTGTGCGCGGACGCCAGTGTGGGAGAGGTCAGGAGTGGCATAGGAGTCGTTTGGCGGTACTCAGAGGGAGCGGTCTACAACGCCCCTGACTATCAAGGGCTGATTCGCGCCTTTCGTGACCTGGCCGACAGTTCCCAGGCAGATCTCCTTGGGACTGGAGCCCTCCGGCTGCTTGGGGTCGGTTGTCGCGATGGCGCGCAGCCGCCGCGAGACTGCGCGCGTCCGACCGTGATCTTCACTGCGATACTCCGTCCAGCTTCCTTCCCGAACTTCGGAGTGCCGGGCGGCCGAATGATCCTGCTGTTTGAGTTGGGAGGCGCTTCCACAGGGACTGTCGCTCTCGTCGAGACGTGGGTAGGCGTGGTCCTTAAGGACGAGCTGCAGGGCTTGCTGCAGGGAGGGACCCTGTTTGATCTGGGCCGAATCAGCCCGTTGCCCTAGGGTCGCTCACTTGCCTCCATGACGCAATGTGGCATCCCATCCGGCGAGCCTCGGGCTCTCGTCCTTGCGCAGTCTGGCGGGCACCTCAGCGGCTATAAGACTCGCGCGCTCTCTCCGCGGTGGATCTCAAGGATCGCTTCCGAAGGCTGGGAGGCGTCGATCGTACGCGGACTCCCAGCCGCGGTGTTCAACGTCTGCGGCGAGGAACATGTCGTCTACGCCATGTGGGCCTACTGCACGCAAACCCGCAGTGACTGGCAGGACATCCGGCCCTCGACGCGACCGACCGATGGGGACGTGGCCACCCGTGGCGCGGGCCGCTGGCCTTGAGGGCGTTGGGGCCACCGAATCGCTCTGTGACGGGATCGGCACACTCCGACCGAGACGTTCGTCGAGCCCGATCCGCACGCTTACTCCTGCGCGTACCGCCACGGCGTCGCCGGTTGCGGCGCGCTCTCGTCGATCGCCCACAGCGGGATCGCGAAGCCGTCGCCAACGTCCTTCAGCATCACCTTGAGCCGCGTCCCGATGCCCACGCTGCGCACCGTCTCCGGCGTCGCCAGCGAGCGATCCGATTGGAGTCATGAACGTTAGTACGCGTCCCGCCTCGCGACGACGCGTTCCACGTAGTACGCACCGTCAGCGCGCTTGAGGAGCATCACGCGCCAGTCGCCGACTCGTAGCCGCCAGCGGTCTTGGCTGCCTTCGAGCTTCTTGAGGTCCCCGGCGCCCGTTCGCGCGAGCTGGTGCAAGGCTCGCCGGATCGCCTCAGCCTGACGAAACTGCCGTTCGCCAAGCGCCAACAGGTCGTTCACCGCTTCCTGGCTCCAATCAACGGTCGGCACGGTCGCCCAGCGTCCGCATCAGCGCATCGACCTCTGCCATGCTGTAGACGCGCCCGTCCGCAAGGTCCGCCTCAGCGCGCCGGATCGCGGCCCGGTCTTCGTCAGTCAGTGGCTCGTCGTCAATAGGGGCGGACGCAAACCGGGCGTCGAGCGCCGATCCAGCGACACTCCGAAGGTACGCCTCGACATCCGCAAGGAGGTCGTCCGGGATCGCGTCGAGGATTTCGTGGGCGTCGGATCGGGCCATGGACATATGGTAGCGCCAACCACCGGGCGATGGCATCACGCCGGTTACCCCACTCCCCTACTCCTGTGCGTAACGCCACGGCGACGCCGGTTGCGACGCACCCTCGTCGATCGCCCACAACGGGATCGCGAAGCCGTCGCCAACGTCCTTCAGCACCACCTTGAGCCGCGTCCCGATGCCCACGCTGCGCACCGTCTCCGGCGTCGCCAGCGAGCCATCGGGCTCGACCAAGTTGCCGACGAAGCGGATCGCTTCGTCGGCGGTCGGTTGGCCACGCTGCGTGTCGAGTTCGACCAAGATCATCATGTAGGGCAGGTTGCCGCGGAACTGCGGCAGGATCGCATGGTGCACCTCGCCATAGGAGAAGAGTTCGCCCTTGCCCTCGACGGGCTCCCAGGTCGCCTCCGGCTGGGTGCACCACGGACACGCTGTGGTCGGCGGGTAGCGGAGGAGGCCGCAGTCGACGCACTTCTGGAGCCGGATCTCGCCCTTCCCGCACCAACGGAAGAACTCCAGGTTCTCGACGTCGATGTTCGTGACCGCCAGCTTGAAGCCGAGGTAGTCGCCTTGGAGGACCGCTTCTTCTGCCATCGTCTTCCTCCCTAACCCTTCCGCATCACGAGGGCGGAGCCCGTGCCGGGCATCGCCCAACCCAGGTTCGCCGTCACATTGACGTCGCGTAGTTGGCGGCAGCCGCCCGGGTACGCGTAGTTATAGGTGTGGACTCGCGTGCCATCTGGGCCAACCGGGCAATAGTCATCGATTTCGCCGCGGAGTTGCCGGACGTTCTCGATGACCATGTTCATCCCGTGCGTGTAGCCCTCGCAGAGGTGCCCGCCGCTCGTGTTGTTCGGACGCCTGCCACCGAGCGCGATCGTCCCGTCAGAGACGTAGTGCCCGCCGTCGCCCTCCTTGCAGAAGCCATACGCCTCGAGTTGGAGCATCGTCGTGAAGGTGAACGCGTCGTAGGAACCCGTGACGTCGACCTCTTCAGGGCCGAGGCCGGCGTTCGGCCAAAGGATGTCCTTTGCGTAGTAGCCGGCCACCCGTTGGATGGGCCCAGCCTGATAGTGCATATCGCCGCGCGGCTTACAGCAGCGCCCAACCACGGAAAGGATGCGCGCTGGCGTGTGTCTGAAGTCGTAGGCTCGCTCGGCGCTCGTGATGATGATCGCCGTCGCGTTATCGGTTTCGACGCAGCAGTCGAGCAGGTGCAGCGGCTTCACGATTACGCGGCTGTTCATCACGTCGTCCACGGTGACCGGCGTCTTGTAGTAAGCCTTCGGGTTGTTCGCAGCATGGCGCGAATGGTGCACCTTGACCGACGCGACCTGCTCCGGCGTCGTGCCGTACTGCTGCATGTGCCGCATGAAGCTGAAGCTGAACATCTGGGCTGGGCTCGTCTGGCCATAGAGGGGCCCGAAGAGCGATCCGCCGCTCAGGGCCGCCGGGCCGCGCCCGCTCCCGCCCATCCGGACGTTCGTGAAGCCGTTCATCGAACGGAAGATGACCGCCGTCTTCGCCATCCCGGCCTCGAGGATGCCGATGGCGATGCCGATCAGCGCCTCCGTGCTCGAACCGCCGCCCATCACGTCCATGAAGAAGTTGAGGCGGATGCCGAGGTCGCCCGCGACGGTCGTCGAAGCCACCGAGTCGTTCGCCTGGTAGCTGAGCATCGCGTCGATCTCGGTGTTCTTGATGCCGGCGTCGATCATCGCGTTGCGGACGGCCTGCGTGGCCATCCAGCGGGTGGTGCGCCCCATCCCGCGCGTGTACGGCGTCTCGCCGATGCCGATGATTGCGTACTTGTCGCGCAGGTACTTGGGCGTCGTGCCGTCGATTTCTCCCGCGGGCATAGGTCGTCTCCTCCTTCAGGCGCCGGGAGTGTGGCACGGCGAGCGCCCGAGAGAAAAGGGGGCCGGTTCCGGTACACTGACGACATGCCCGAACGCGCCCTCGTCCACCAACTTCTCGACGCTGTCCCAGACGACCTCTTGAGCGAAGTCGAGGCATACCTCACGGCCGTCGCAGGCGTCACGCCCGAAGACGCCCCCGACGACGATGAGCCTCTGACGGCTGCCGACCTCGCCACGATGGAACGCTCTCGCTCCGAAGTCGCCGCCGGTGGCCGGATCTACTCCATGGACGAGGTCCGGACCCTCGTGGACAACCTGGTTGAGACACGCGGTCTTGCCCAGCGTTGAATGGAGCCAACACGCGGTTTCGGGTCTGGTTGCTGTAGGGTCGCGCCAGCCCATCCAGATGGAGGCGATCCTGGCGCGGGTCGAGTCGTTCTCTCGGACCGGCAGAGGCGACATCAGGAAGCTCTCGGGGCGCGCGGACGAGTGGCGGCTTCGTGCAGGCCGATGGCGTGTCCTCATGGTCAAGCGGGTCGACGGCTCGTACCTCATCGAGGGAATCGACGACCGCCGCGACGCCTACACCTAAACCGCGACTCACGCGGCTTGTGGCCACCCTCCCTATACTCACCTCAACCATCTTTACCGCCCCCACTCCCGGAGGTTCTCCCATGCCCACCGCCACCAAAGTCACGTTCAAGGCACGGCCCGAACACCTCCCCACCCTCGATTGCTTCGCCATCGAGGAGCAGGCGATCGAGCAGCCAGCCGCCGGGCAGGCACTCGTCAAAGTCGACCACATCTCGATCGACGCGTGGGTCAGCACCATGCTCGGCGCCGGCAGCCTCCATGGCGCGCTTCCGGTGGGCGCGACCATCCCCGCCCTCGGCGTCGGCACCGTCTTGGAGAGCGCCGACCCGATGCTTGTCGCAGGCGACCACGTCTTTGGCCCGGTGGGCGCCCAGTCGCACCTCACCGCCCCGGCGGGCATGTTCCGCAAGCTCGACACGGCGGACATCCCGGCCCGGGCGCACCTCGGCGTCCTCGGCCTGACGACCGGGCTCACCGCCTGGGTCGGACTCAACACGATCGGCGGCCTCCGGGCGGACGACACGGTCGTCGTCTCCGCCGCTGCTGGGGCGACTGGCTCCGTCGCCTGCGAAATCGCCCGGAACCGTGGTGCCCGCGTCATCGGCATCGCCGGGGGCCCCGACAAGGTCCGCTACCTCGTCGATGAGCTCGGGCTCGCCGGCGCCGTCGACTACAAGTCGGACGATGTCCAGAAGCGCGTCGCCGAGCTCGCGCCGGGCGGCGTCACCCTCTTCTTCGACAACGTTGGCGGCACGGTGCTCGACGCCGTCCTCGCGAACCTCGCGCAGGAGGCCCGCGTCGTCATCTGTGGCGCAATGTCGCAATATCCGCGCCTCGACCAGGTCACCGGTCCGAGGAACTACCTCAAGATTGCCGAACGCAACGCCACCATGCGGGGCTTCACCGTCGACCACTGGCCCGCGGCCCTCGGCGAGGCCACCACGGAGATCTCCCAGTGGCACAAGGAAGGCCGCTTCAAGCTGCGCGAAGAAGTTCGTTCCGGGATTGATGCGTTCCCAGGGGCCGTCCTAAGCCTCTACACGGGACACATCGGCAAGCTGCTCGTGGCGCCCTAGTCGGCCGAAGGGCCGATGTCCGCCAGCAGCCGGCTCCGGTCGCCCGACAGTAGCCGCGGGACATCCAGCCGCAGACCAGGGAAAACCCGGCTCTCGGTGATCCCGTCGCGGCCTGCTGCGATCGGGATGTACTCGCCGCCTTCGAGCCCCCACCAGTCGATGGCGCCATCGACCGTCCGCCAGACGAGATATTCCTGGACGCCCGAGCGCCGGTAGAGCTCCTTCTTCGAGCCAAGGTCGTACTGCCGGGAGCTCGCCGTGATCTCGGCGATCAACCCTGGCGGCCCTTCGAGGTAGCCGTCGTGGTTGTAGTGGGCCGCGCCACCCTCCCGCCAGAGCGCGCAATCGGGCTGGACCTCGTTGGCGCCAGGGAAGAGCACCGTCCCGTTGTCGGCGCATTGGAGCGCCTCGTCGCCGATCGTGAACGCACAGAGCCATGCGCTGATGAGCGCGTGTTGGGGGGCGTGGAACCTGCTAACAGGTGACGGCGCGTAGACGACTCCGTCGATGAGTTCGGCTTTCCGCACCTCCGGGTGCGCCAGATAGAGGGCGTGGAACTCCTCGCGGTTCAGGCGCATGCCAGCTTCGAGGGGCATTGCCCGGGTGAGCGCCGGAGCCACGGATGTCATTCCAATAGCCTACCCGATCGAGCCGGTATCCCGCGCCCGCCGAATGCCGCACACTTCCATCGATGTCCGAACCAGCCCTCTCCGTCCGCGACTTACGCAAGACCTACGGCACGTTCGAAGCCGTCAAAGGGATCTCCTTTGAGGTCGCCCCCGGCGAGATCTTCGGGCTCCTTGGCCCAAACGGCGCCGGCAAGACCTCGACCATCGAGATCGTCATTGGCCTCCGCCCCGCCACCGGCGGGTCGGTCTCCGTCTTCGGCGCCGATGTCGCCAAGGAGCCGGCGCGAGCCCGTGGCCTGCTCGGCATCCAGCTCCAGCAATCGGAGTTCTTCGACCACCTCTCCCTCGCCGAGATGCTTCGCTACCTCGGCGCCTGTTATGGCGCGAAGCCGGACGCCCAGGCGCTGCTCGACCTCGTGGACCTCGGCGACCGCCCGAAGTGGCGCGTGAAACAGCTCTCCGGCGGTCAGAAACAGCGCTTCGCCATTGCGGCAGCGCTCGTGAACGAGCCTCGACTGGTGCTGCTCGATGAACCGTCGACCGGCCTCGACCCCTCCGCCCGCCGCCAGCTCTGGACGCTCATCCGAAGGCTCCGCGAGCAGGGCCGGACCATCCTCCTCTCGACCCACTATATGGAGGAGGCCGAGGTCCTCTGCGACCGCGTCGCCATCATGGACAACGGACTCATAGCCGCCATTGATGCTCCCGGCCAACTGATCAGCGACCTCCTGGCCACAGGTTTCCGCCGCCAGGTCGAAGTCCGCGAGGCCACGCTCGAGGACGTCTTCCTCAGTCGCACCGGCCATTCCTTCGAAGACGAAGCAATGACAACGCCCGCTGGCGGACGCCGCCGGGGACGCCGCGCACCGGAGGAATCCCGATGAATATGGCCACGCAATCAGCCGCGACCGCGGCCGCGACCACCAACGGGCCAGCGCTCGCCTGGACGGCGTTCGTCGCCACCCTCGTCAGCGAACTCAAATCGTTCTACCGCGAGCCGCAGGCGCTGGCCTTCACGCTCGGCCAGCCGTTCATCCTGCTCCTTATCCTGAACGCATTCGACTTCAAGTTCACGGCCCCGAACGGCGAGGTCCGGCCGTATCTCGACCGGCTCCTCCCGGGGCTGATCGCCTTCAACGGGATGACCGTGGGGCTTAATTCGACGGCGTTCGTCATGTCCCGGCTGAAATCGCGCGGGACGCTGCGCCGCATCCGCGCGACGCCCATCCCGACCGGCTCCTTCATCGGCGGGGTTATCGTCAGCCGGATCGTGATCGCGCTCGGCGTGGCCCTCGTAAGCTATTTCGCCGGTGTCTACGTCTTCGGCGCCGACCTCGACGGCAGCCCGGTGCTCCTCATCGCGCTCGGCGTGCTCGGCGCCGCCATCTTCATCGCCATCGGCGTGCTCATGGTCGCGATCGCCCGGAGCGAAGACGACATGCCTCCGATGTTCATGCTCATCCTCATGCCGTCGATGCTCTTTTCGGGCGCCTTCCTCGACCGCGCCGGCTTGCCCGGCTGGCTCGCGGATATCACGAGCTTGCTGCCGCTCACCTACCTCGCCGACGCGGTCCAGCGGGTCGCACTCGTGGGCGGCGGTGTCGGCGATATCGGTAAGGACGTCCTCGGGCTGCTCGTCTGGGGAGCGATCGGCGCGGCGCTCGCTTCGTGGAAGTTCCGGATGGCGTAGGCCGCCCCGGCATCGCCACCGGACCTCTGGGCTCGGTCGACCTCAGTCCGGCTCGGTCACCAGGGCCTCCGCCGCGACCACGCACGCGCCGGCCGCACGGAGCACCGCCGAGGCCGCCAGCGGCCAGCGCCCGTAGCCGTGTACGCCGTCGCCGACACCGGCGAGTGTGGCCACAGTGACGTCCGCGCCACGCGCTTCCGCGACCGCCAGGCGCACCGCCTGCGAGCCGCGGTCGAGCACTACCGACGCCCGCAAGCAGGCGTCGGCCGTTTGCCGCACCGCCACCGCCGCATCGGAGACAGCGTCCAACGAGGCCCAGCGCCCTTCGACGGCCCGGATCTGCAACCGCAGCGGCTTCGCGAGGTAGCTCGTAACCCGCGGGGCCCATTCGGGGTTCACCTCCGGCTGGTCGGCGATCCGGTCCGCCAACGGGAACGCGCGCAACTCCTCGCAAACCAGACTGAGCCGCTTGCGGGCGCGTTCACAAAGCCCCGCGGCCGCGCGGTCCACGGGGTCGAGCGTGCGGACCGCCTTCCCTTGGACGAAGCTCTCCACCCGGTAGATCATCGGGAGCAGGTCTTTCTGGATGCCAAGCACAAGCGCGAGCAATGAGGCGCAGGCGAAGCTTGGGCCGGGCGCATGGCCAGCCTCCACCTCGGCGTGCTCGGCGCCGCTGCGATATGCAACCCCTTCGACCACCAGCGCCCAGGAGCGTTCGAGCGCCCGCGCATCCACCGCCGGGATGGGGACCGCGCCCTGACGCGCGTCCTCGGCCATCGCCTGGGCGGCCGTCGCCACCGCATCGGCCTTTTCGCGTGGGAGGTCGCCGAGGTCGCCGTTCACCGTCGCCGCGGCGGCCAGGACGAGGCCGACCCCGCGGAAGATCTCCGGGGCCACCACCGGGCCCGAGCTGCTGTTCGAGGTGGTGGACATCGGCCGTAGGGTAGCCGACGCCCGGTTACGTGCCGGGGCGTGGACGCTCCGGCACCAATCGAGCTAGGCTCGCCCGTATGCCAGACGAATGGGAAGACCTGCTCGCCGAACGCGGGGCGCTGCTCCGCGGCCACTTCCAGCTCGCCAGCGGTCGCCATGGCGACCTCTATATTGAGAAGTTCCGCATCCTCCAGTGGCCCGACCTCACGGCCCGCTTCTGCGAGCGGATCGCCGCCCACTTCCGCGACAAAGTGAACATGGTCGCCGGGCCCACAACCGGCGGCATCATCCTCAGCTTCGAGACAGCCAAGCACCTCGGGCTCCCGGCGCTCATCTGCGAGCGCAAAGACGCCGGCGAGGGCCGTGAGTTCAAGCGCGGCTTCCAGCTCGGCCCCGGCGACCGCGTCCTCGTCGTCGACGATGTCCTCACGACGGGCGGCAGCGTCCGCGACGTGATCGACGCAGTACGCGAGCGCGGAGCGGAGGTGGCCGGCGTCGCCGTCCTGATCGACCGTTCTGGCGGCAAAGTCGACTTCGGGGTGCCCTTCTTCGCCTGCATGCCGCTCAACGTCGTCTCCTGGGCGCCCGCCGAATGCCCACTTTGCCCCAAAGGCGTCCCCCTGACCGTCACCTAAGCGGGCGATTCTGTCGAGGGCATTCTTTGGATGCGTCCGGCGATCCGTGGCATACCAGATACACCCACCATCTTCTCCCGCCGCGGTCGGGAGAAGATGGTGGGCGAGGGCCCCCCCGCGTCCCGACGTACCCATTCCCCGCGTGAGGAACGGCTCACTACATTGGAGGAGGAGCGCCCAAACTCCTGAGGCGCTCCCCTGAGGCCGATTCCGGCGCGGACAACGCGCTACAATCCGCCCATGCGGTACGTGCGTCAGGCCGGTTCCGACCCCGCGTTCCTCCTGAAGGCGCTGGGCGAAGCCTCGGGGGAATTCCGCCGCGCCATCGACGGCATTCCCCGCCGATACCTGATCCAGCCGGGTCGCGACCAGGACGACTGTTGGACCCTCCTCGGCGTCCTCGCCCACGTCCGCGATGTCGAGCTGGGCGTGGCGGAGCAGGTCGAGACGATCATCGCCAAGCGCGAGCCCGACATCCGCCACGTCGGCGTCGACGATATCCCCTTCCGCGAAGATTACGAGGATGAGGACGAAGACGACCTCCTCCAGGAGTTCCACTACTACCGCCGGAGCGTCACCTACACCCTCTGGGACCTCCCCGAGCCCGCATGGGACCGTGGAGGCATCCACCCGTACCGCGGACGTGTCACCGTCCGTGACCTCGTTCGCGAGCTGTATCAACACGACCTCGAACACCTCTGGCAGGCCCGCCGCATGATCGAGTCCCTTCGTTGAGACCCCGTCCACCCGTCCGCCTCGTCCCTCCGAGCCCATCCCAGCTCCAGGGCCTGCCCGACCCACTATGGACGGTCGAGTTCCCTGCGGAGGTCGGCGCCGACGCGCCGGCGGCGGCCTTGCGCCTCCCCTACGTGCGAGAGGCCTCGGTCGTCCGCGTCACCTCGACTCGCTCGAACCTCCTGCTCCTCGCCGACGCGATGCAGGCCGGCCGAATGAAGGAGGCGGACCTCCTCCGCCGGGCGCTGAGCCCGCCTCGCTGGCGGCTCCGGACGGTGGAGCTGCCGATGGATTGGCCCCACGTGATGGGGATCGTCAACCTCACGGACGACTCGTTTTCCGGCGACGGGGTTGGGACGGACCCCAGCGGCGCGCTGCGCCGCGCCGAGGAGCTGCGCGCGGCCGGCGCCACGCTGATCGACGTCGGCGCCGAAACGGCCCGCGCCGACCGGCCGGTCCTGGATGCCGAAGCCGAAGCGAAGGTGGTCGCGACGGCCGTCGCCGCCCTCGCGCGGGAAGGGCACGTCGTCTCCAGCGACACCTACAAGCCGCTCGTCGCCCGCGCCGCGCTGGACTCCGGCGCGGAGGTCGTGAACGACATCAGTGGGCTCACCCTTGGCCTCGGCGCGGCGGCCGAGGCCGCCCGCGCTGGCGCAGGTTATGTCCTGAACTACAGCTATTCCGTCCCGAAGCGCCGCCCCGATGCACCACCTCTCTATGCAGACGTCGTCGCCGAAACGGTGAGCTGGATGTTCGAACGCCTCGCGGAGCTCGAAGCCAGCGGCCTCCCGTTCGACCAGATCTGCGTGGACCCCGGCATCGCCTTCGGCAAGAGCCACGACGAGGACATCCAGATCCTCCGCCGCCTCGGCGAACTGCGAAGCTGCGGCCGGCCTATCTTGCTCGCGCACTCACGCAAGAACTTCATCGGCAGCGTCACCGGTCGCGTCCCGGCCGAGCGCGACCTCGAAACACACGCCGCCAGCGCCCTGGCGTTCGCGCAAGGAGCACGCATTTTCCGGGTGCACGATGCCGCCGGCGCGCGAAGGGCGCTGGACCTCGCCGCCGCCCTGACCACGGCGCAGCCGGGAGACTTCGCACCAGGCCCGGAGTCCTGGCCCTGGGCCTCCAACACCTCCGCCGCCCACATGACGACCGCCGCGCCCGACAAGGAGCCGCCCAAGGGCCAGCGCTGGTGATGCGCCTTGCGCCACCGCCACCCGGATGGCAGAGTGCGAGACGAGTTCGTGTCACGATGACACGAAGTCAGGAGTGCTGATGCGCAACTGCCGGGTCGGCCTCGCCCAGATCAACACCACCGTCGGTGACCTCGAAGGGAACTGTCGCGCCATCGCCGCGCGGATCGCCGAAGCCCGCGACGCGGGCTGCGCCATCGTCGCCTTCCCTGAGCTCGCGGTGACCGGCTACCCGCCCGAAGACCTTCTCCTCCGTCGGGCCTTCTGCGAAGCCTCGCTCGAAGCAACGGCCGCGCTCGCCCCGCTGACGCGCGGGATCGTCGCGGTCGTCGGCTTCGTCGATTGGCGTGATGGGCAGGCGCTCAACGGCGCCGCAATCCTCGCCGACGGCCAATGGGTCGACACCTATCACAAGTGGCGCCTGCCGAACTATGGCGTTTTCGACGAAGAGCGCTACTTTGCGCCGGGCCGCCGCGTCCCGACCTACGAGGCCCAGGGCTTTCGCTTCGGCGTCAGCATCTGCGAGGACATTTGGTACCCCGGCTCGCCGCTCGACGAAGTCTCGCTCGGTGGCGCCGAGGTCTGCATCAACATCAACGCCTCGCCGTACCACCGCGGCCGCTTTCGCGACCGGGAGCGAATGGTCGCAACCCGCGCTGCCGACAACCTCATTGCCGTCGCCTACCTCAACGCCGTCGGCGGCCAGGACGAGCTCGTCTTCGATGGCGGCTCCGTTGTTTTCGACGCCCAAGGCGCCCTCGTCGCTCGCGCGCCGCAGTTCGAAGAGGCCCTCCTCCTCGTCGACCTCGACCTCGACGCCGTCGCCCAGCGCCGCCTCCACGACCCGCGCCGCCGCCTCTCGCTCAGAGACCGCGACCCGGCGGCGACTGAACGGATCACCGTCACGGCATCGCTCCCGCCGCATTCCGGTCCCCTCGTACAGCCCGTGGCGCAGCCCCTTGATGACACCGAAGAGGTCTGGAAAGCGCTCGTCCTCGCCACCCGCGACTATCTCGGCAAAACAGGATTCCGCAAGGCCGTCATCGGGCTCTCCGGCGGGATCGACTCGACCGTCGTCGCCGCCGTCGCGGTCGACGCGATCGGCGCGGAGAACGTCATCGGCGTCTCGATGCCCAGCCGCTATTCGTCCGGCCATAGCCGCGACGACGCCGCTGAGCTCGCCGCGAACCTCGGCATCCGCTACCTCAGCGTCCCCATCGAGCCCGCCCACGCCGCGATGCTGGAAATGCTCGACGAGGCGTTCGACGGCGCCGACCCCGGCGTCGCCGAGGAGAACCTCCAGTCCCGCCAACGCGGCAACGTCCTGATGACGTTGAGCAACAAGTTCGGCTGGATCGTGCTCACCACCGGCAACAAGAGCGAAATGGCGACCGGCTACGCGACCCTCTACGGAGACATGGCTGGCGGCTACGCCGTCATCAAGGATGTCCCCAAGACGCTCGTCTACGACCTTGCTCGCTGGTACAACCGCCGCGAGGGTCGCGCCCTCATCCCCCAGAACGTGATCGACAAACCGCCCAGCGCTGAGCTTCGCCCAGACCAGCTGGACCAGGACTCCCTGCCCCCGTACGAGGTGCTCGACCCGATCCTGGAGATGTACGTCGAGGACGACCGCACCGCCGAGGAGATCGTCGCCGCCGGGTTCGACGACGCGACCGTGCGCCGGGTGATCGGGATGGTCGACCGGAACGAGTACAAGCGCCGCCAAGCCGCCCCCGGTGTGAAGATTACCACCCGCGCCTTCGGCCGGGACCGCCGCTTCCCGCTCGCCAGCCGCTGGCGCGGGGATCGCTAGAACTGTCTAGTTGAGCCAACCCACTAGACAAGTCCAAGATGCCGGCGCTAGACTCGGGTAACGGAGAGGAGGCGCGGCAATGGCCAGCTATCTCGATGAGGTGATCGATGAGTTCGTCGGCCGCGTTCAAGCGACCAAGAACCGGCACGTCGCCATCCCGGCGGCATCGAAACTCAAGTTGGGTTTGGACGATGGAGAGAACCGCCAACTTATCCAAGTCTCCATCCGGCCACAATCCGGTGGTCATTGGAATCATCATTACTTCAAGCTAACGCATGATGGATGCTTTGCGATCCCGACCGACGTTTCAACAGTATCCGGCGGCGATCTCATTGATGTAAAGGTTCACCGCATTATCACGCCGTGCGAGCATGATGATGCAGGAAGTCGGTCGGATGAGTCGCCGCTTGCCTGGCTCGCGAACCAAGCCGAAGCACTCGGCGGTTGGCGCGTGGACGGCGCAAGCCGCCACGACGACTATCTTCGCGACGACATGCGCCGCTCCAATGCCTGAGTCGGTCTTCGTTGATTCCGCGTTCTTGATCGGGCTCACGGACGCTCGGGACTCTTCCAGGCAGATCGCTCTGGAATTGATGGATCAGCTTACCCGCTCCCGGACGAACCTTACAACGAGCGATGCGATCCTCATCGAGTACGCCAACTACTTCAGCCGCGGCGGAAACTACCGTTTGACTGTGGCCGGATTCATCGACCGCATCCGGGATCATGCGGGTTGGGAAATCGTCACTGTCTCGATAGGGCTGGTGATGCGCGCCGAGTCCCGCTACCGGCGATATACAGATAAGGACTGGAGCATGACCGACTGCATCAGCATGGAACTGATGCTCGACCGCAAGCTCAAGCGCATCGCGACTACGGACCACGGCTTCGAGCAGGCAGGCTTCGAAGTTCTGATGCGTTAAGGGCCGTGCATTCACGCCGTCTCCGCGTTAGCCCGCGATCGGCGCCCCAAACACGACCAGATCCCCGTCTGGCGCCAGGATCATGTACTCCCGCTGTCCATACGGCTGGTCGACCGGGCCGTACACGTCGCCCGCCGGGAGGTGGGCAAGCCGCGGCCGGAGCTCGGCGGCCAAGGCGTCCACATCGTCGCAGTCGAAGTAGTACCGGAATCGCCGGGCCGGCGGCGGTGCCATCCAACCCGCCGGCCGCGGCACGTCGTTCCCGTGTTCGTCGTGGTCATGGTCGTCGGCCTGGAGAATCCGGACCGCCGCCCCATCACGCGAGACGTACGCATAGCCGTCCATCTCAGACTCGACGCGGAAGCCCAACAGGTCGCGGAAGAACCGGACCGCCTCGGGCACGCTCGGTGCGTACATGAACGGCGTCACCTGCCGGATGATGGCCATCCCGCGCCTCCCGTGAGCTACGTGTTCATGATGAATTCGAGCCAGTTCCCGTCGGGGTCTTCCACGATCCCGATGTCGAGGCCAGGGCGGGCGGTCCGGCGCGGCACCGCGACCTTGTAGCCGTCCGCGGCGCACTTCTCCAGGATTTCGTCGAGGTTCGTCACCGTCACGGTCCAGTAGCGGATGCCGCGCGCCCCGGCGATGCCGCCGGGAGGTGCGCTCGCCTCGGGCTGCTTCGCCGGCACGACCAGCTTGACCATCGTCGTCCCGCACATCAGCCGTTCCATCGTCATCCCGGGCATCGGCGTCGTGGCGACGTGCTCGAAGCCGAGCGTGTCGCGATAGAACGCCAACGCCTTCGCCGCGTCGCTCACGACGATGCCAATGTCAATCGAGTCTTTGCCGAGTCTGACCGTCATGCCGTCCTCCTGTGACTAAGGTGCGAGCCGGCCCAAGGCCCAAGCCGCGCGTTCGATGGAATAGAAGACCGCCACCCCGCTGGTCGTCAGGTCGTCACGGACGGCGTCCACCAGCGCCCGGTGGCGCGGGTTCATCGTCTCCGTGGGGCCAAGCACCACCGCAACCGGCTTGCCCGAGCCCAGCGCCGTCGCCTTGAGACGGTTGCAGGCGTGGCGCATCCGGTCTTCGGCGTCCGGCCGCCCGAAAAACCAGTCCTCACCGACGTTCGCGATCGCGAAGTCGTAGGCATCGCCAGCGAGCATCAGGTCCAGTAGGCCGTTCGAGGAAAGCCCGGAGCCCGCCAGGATCGACTGGTCCACGGGATTCCCGACCCAGTCGGCGAGTGCGGGCGCCTTCGCGCGCACCTGCTCGCGGACGGCCACGGGCAGCGGCAGCACGTCGAGCCGGTTCTCCTCACAGGCGTCGGCGGACTGCACGCTCCGTCCGCCGCCACCACCCACGACGGCCACCTTCCGGCCCTTGGGGCGTGCCAACAGCGACGCCCCGACCAACAGGTCGAGCAGCTGCTCCTGGCTCTGCGCCTCCACCGCGCCAGCCTGACGCAGGGCAGCCGACCACAGCGCCGCCGAGCCGGCCAGCGCTGCCGTGTGCGAAGCCGCCGAACGGGCGCCCGCCGCGGTCCGCCCCGCCTTGTGGATGACCACCGGCTTCCGCGCGGCGGCCGCCCGAAGCCCTTCGAAAAAGCCCCGCCCATCCGGCACACCCTCGACGTAGGCGCCGATCGCCGTGGTCTCGGGGTCGTCTGCAAGGTACGCAAGCATCTCGCCGGGGGTGATGTCCATCCCGTTGCCGTAGTTCGCGACCTTGCCGAACCGCAGCCCTCGCGCGTGCCCGCGCAGGATCACCTCGACCGCGTTGTTGCCGCTCTGGCTCAGGAACGCGACGCCACCCTGGTCCGTCGGCAAGTCCGGGCGAAACGCCAGACCGCCGGCCGGGTGATAGAGCCCCATGCCGTTCGGTCCCAAGATGCGGACGCCGGCCGCGCGCGCACGGATCTCGATCTCGCGCTCAAGCTCGGCGGCCTCGGCTTCGCCCGTCTCGCTGAATCGCCCCGTGAAGAGGTGCAGGAACTGCACTCCCTTCTTGCCGCACTGCTCGACGAGGTCGAGCACCGCGCCCGCTGGCACGCAGGAGATCACGAGGTCGATGCCCGTCGGCGTCTCCAAAAGAGACGGATACGCCTTGAGCCCAGCAATTTCCGGCGCTTTGGGGTTGATCGGGTAGATCGGCCCGGCGAAGCCGAACGCCTGCAACGACCGCACGTAATCCTGCCCGGCGCTATCAACGTTGCTGCTGGCGCCGGCCACCGCGACGGCGCGCGGGCGGAAGAGGGTCGTGAGCGAAGCGGAAGCAACCACGCCGGGCATTGTAGGCCGGCCGTGCGACAAGCGCGCCAGGGTGGGTGCTTGCTCGAAATTTGGAAAGCGCAGTCCAGCGGATTTGGCGGGATGCAACCATCGAACTGATGTTGGCATTGGCTGGCGGTGCGCAGGCCATCACTCGCGTTTCAAAGACATAAACTCCCCCCTCCCGCGAAGTCGGGAGCAGGGGATGCTTCGCTGGGGTGAGGGCTCCTACCCCCGCGGCAGCCCGATCCCGCGCGTCGCGATGATGTTCTTCTGGATCTCCTTGGTCCCCCCGCCGATCGGGCCGGACATCCCCAGCAAGTACGACGTCAGGACTCGCCCGTCGAGCGGAGCCCCGTCCGAGTCGTGCGTCAGCTGCCCGTACATCCCGAGAAGGTTCACGCCCGCGTTCGAGACCTTCATCCCGAGGTCGGCCATGAACACCTTGCCGATGCTCGCCTCCGCGTTTGGGACCGCGCCCTTCGCTTGCAGCCAAACCGTGCGGAAAGCCAGCAACCGGCCGACTTCCACATCGACCAGCAGGTCGCTCAGCGTGTGACGCACCTTCGGGTCGTCCCAGGCCCGCTTCCCGCCTTGGCAGGACTTCGCCCAGCAGATCAAGTCGTGGACCGTCCGCTTCGCCCCGCTGATCGCCGCGATGTTGCTCCGTTCGAAGTCGAGCGTCGTCGCCGCGACGTACCAGCCGGTGTTAAGGCCGCCCAGGATGTTCGCCGCCGGCACGCGGACGTTATCGAAGAAGGTGGCATTGAAGTCTTGGCGGTAGGCGATGTTGTCGATTGGCGAAAGCGAAACGCCCGGCGCGCGCATGTCCACCGCGAACGCCGTGATCCCCTTGTGCTTCGGGACATCCGGGTCCGTCCGCGCCAGGACCATCATCCAGTCGGCGTGCTGCGCGTTGGAACTCCAGATCTTTTGGCCGTTGATCACGTAGTCGTCGCCATCGCGGACGGCGGTCGTCTGCAGGCTGGCGAGGTCGCTCCCGGAGCCCGGCTCACTGAACCCCTGGCACCACCAATCCTGGCCCGATGCCATCCGCGGGAGGAAGAAATCCTTCTGTTCCCCGGTCGCGTGGTGGAGGATCGTCGGGCCGGTGATCCCGATCGTGAACAGCCTCCCGCCGTGCGGCGCGCGCGCATAGGCGAGCTCTTCGTTCAGGATGAACTGCTCGATCGGGCCTTTGCCCATCCCGCCGTAACGCCGCTCCCAGCCGGGGGTGAGCCAGCGGCGATCTCCGAGGCGGCGCATGAACTCCTTGGCGAACGGGACCTGTTCGGCGTCGTCGAAGAAGTCGTCAGAGCCGTGAAAACCAGCGGGGAGCTCGTCGCGCAGGAAGGCGCGCAGCTCGTTCCGCCAAGCGAGCGTGTCGGGCGGGAGGCGAAAATCCATACGTCGATGCTACCGATCGATAGCCGCCGCTGGGTAGTAGCTCCCGCGAATAGGCCCAACGTGGGCTATCGACCGAGTACCGCGGCCCTATGGTGAGACTATCTGAGCAGTTCTTCGTATCGGTCAGGACGATGGAAGCTAGCGCGCCCCACCGCCGCCCACCGGCGCCGTCGCGGCATCCGCCGGCGCCTCCCGGCGGCGCGGCGTCGAGCGTCGCTCCCGGTCCTCCGAGACATGGACGAGCCGCCCGGTGACCTCGAGGATGACCATCGCCGCCACGCAGATCGCGCCCATCACCATCAGGGTGTCTTGCAAGCCAATGTGGTCCGCCAAAATGCCGAGCGGCAAGCTTGCGAGCCCGAACAGGCTCCAGCTCATCATGTTGAGCGCCTGCACGCGGCCGTGGTAGTTCCCCTCGGTGAGCTGCATCGTCAGCGAGTTGTTCATCGCCTGGAAGGCGCTCGCCGCCGCCCCGACGAAGATCATCACGACCATCCCCGTCAGCAACGTGTCTGTCATCCCCAACGCGATCAGCCCAACCCCGAACCCGGCGCCCGAAATCGCCTGGACAGCCCACGCCCGCTTGGACCCGGCCATCATCGCGACCACCAGCGTCGCCGCAACCGCCCCGACCGCCGCCACTGACGACAAGAGGCCGAGCCCGCCCGAACCCTCGCCGTAGACGCTCTTCGCGAGCGAGGCCGTGAACGACTGGTAGGGGAAGCCCACCATCACCAACGCAAACGACGAAAGAATCAGCAGCAGAATGGCCCGGCGGCCCAGCACGTAGCGGACCCCGTCCCGTAGGTCGGCGAGCGGCGACTTCTCCGTCGCGCCCGGCTTCGGGTTGCCCGCCGGCAGCCAGAACAACGCCCCCATCGCCACGCAGAAGCCGAGCGTCGTCAGTAGATAGACGCCCGCCGCCCCGACGAACGGCATCGCGATTAAGAAGCCTGCAATCGAGGGCCCAATCACCCGCGTGCTGTTCATCGAAAGCTGCTGGAGGACGACCGCGTTGCCGAGCGCCTCCCTACCGACGAGGTCGCCAATGAACGCCTGGCGCGCCGGCCCGATGAACGCGAACCCCGCCCCTTGGACGACGCCCGCCACGATCAGCATCCAGTACTCGAGCATGTCGAGGCCGAGCATCAGCGCGATCCAGGCCGAGTTCGCCGCGACCACCGTCTGGCTCACCCAGAGGACGGTCCGCTTCGGCAGGCGGTCGGCGACGACGCCGCCCCAAAGGCCGAGGAGCAGCTGTGGGACGCCGAAGGCGAGCATCACGCCGCCGAGCGCCGTGTTCTTGCCGGTCAGGTCGTAGGCGAGGTACCCCCGGGCGATGACCTGCATCTGCATGCCCAGGAACGAAAAGAGCGTCCCGAACCACATCAGACGGAACTGCGGCTCTTCAAGCGAGAAGAAGGTGCGAAGGAAGAAGTTGCCCTGGCGCACGGGCCCTCACGTTCACGTAAACGTTGTAGTGACTCTACCAGACGTAAACGCGCTTGGGGAGCCCGAAGTTACCCCGCATCGCCTATGACGAGCGCGGCCGCTGTCTATGCGCGCGCTTCCACGCAGAGACATCGCCCGTCCCTTGCCAGGCCCCGCGCTCGCGTCTCGCGCCCTACCCCCGAGGCAGCCCGAGGCCCCGCGTCGCAATGATGTTCCGCTGGATCTCGTTTGTCCCCGAATAAATCGTCGACGGCACCGACGTCAGGTAGTTCTCCATCAGCGAGCCGCCAAGCTGCGCGCGCTCCTCTTCCGGCCGGAACTGACCAGCCAGCCCGAGCAGGTTCACGCCGAAGTTGTAAATCCGCTGGCCCAACTCCGATTGGTAGATCTTCACGACCGACGCCTCGTGGTTCGGCACGCCGCCCTTCGCTTGAATGTGGCCGATCCGGTAGCCGAGGAACCGCCCGACGTTGTTCGCGACCACGAAGTCCGCGTGCTTCAGCCGGTTCTTCTTCCGCCGGTCGGCGTCCGTGCCCCGCAGAAACTCGGCGAGCTTCTCCAGCGTCCGCCGCTGCCCTGCCGTCACCCCGATCCCCGAGCGTTCGAAGTCCAGCAGCGTCATCCCGACGTACCAGCCGCGATTCTCCTCGCCGATCAGGTTCTTCCGCGGCACGCGCACGTTCTCGAAGAAGACCTCGTTGAAGTGGTGGCGGTCCGCCATGTTGATCAACGGCCGGATCGTCAGTCCCGCCACGGACTTGATGTCGTCGATCAGCAGGAAGCTGATCCCCCGGTGCTTCGGAGCCTCCGGGTCCGTCCGGACGAGCGTGAACATCTGGTTCGCGTTGTGCCCGCCCGATGTCCAGATCTTCTGGCCGTTGATCACGAAGTCGTCACCATCGCGGGAGGCGCGCGTCTGCAAGCTCGCGAGGTCAGAGCCCGACCCCGGCTCGGAGTAGCCCTGGCACCAGATGTGCTCGCCGGACGTGATCTTCGGGAGGTAGTGGCGCTTCTGCTCCTCGTTGCCGTGGATGATCAGCGTCGGGCCAATCATGCCGACGCCGAAGCCGCGCGTGCCCGTATCGGGCGCGCCCGAATAGCCGAACTCCTCGTTGAACACGATCTGTTCGAAGATCGAAGCGCCAAGCCCGCCGTACTCCTTCGGCCAGGCCGGGGCGATCCAGCCACGCTTACCGAGCTCCTTGTTGAACGCGACCGCAAGGCCGAAGTTGTCTTCCCGCGTTCCGAACCCACCGTCGCTGCTCGGCGGCCCGAGCTGAGAACGGAGAAAGGTCTGGACTTCACCACGGAGGGCTTCCTCCTTGGCGCCGAACTTCAGATCCATACGTGCCTCCTATCGCCAGCAGCGTCGAGATTGTCGGGGGCTATTGTCGCCGAGCCGGGGAGTGCCGCCAAGCGTCGTCGTCCGCCTCGATCACCCCAAGCGCGACCCCATCTCCGTCGAGCGGCCCAGGTTGCGGCCGCTGGCGACGAACGCCGTGATCTTCTCCTCTCGCATTGCGTCGCTGGTTGCAGCCTGCCCGGCGTACTTCGCGTGCCGCTGCTCGTCGCTGAGGCCCGCGTCGGGATCACCGCGTTCCGTCCCGTTCCACGGGTCCGCCAGCGCGAACGCGACGCCCGTCGGAGCGACGGCGCCCGCGAACATCGCGACCACCCAGAGACGAGGCATCCGCATACACGGAATCCTACGCGAAGCAACGCCGCGCTCGGCACTCGCTACCTCCTCACCGCTCCCTCGGGCGCGGCACGGGCAGGTGCAAGTCCCAAATCCGCCCCGCAAGCGCAAGCACCGCCGTCACCCCGACGCCCGTCACCACCGCCGCGGGGCGCCCCTCGCCCTCCAGCGACCACGCCACCACCCCGCCCGCCGCCGCCGCGGTCGCGTTCACCTCCGTCCACAACACCGCCGGGAGCCGCATCGCCAGCAGGTCCCGCACCACGCCGCCGCCCGTCGCCGTCAGGATCGCCAACAGCGCCGCCGGGAGGACACCAAGGTCCGCCTCCGTCGCCGCCAGGGCCCCGGCCACGGCGAACACGCCCAGGCCTCCCGCATCGGCGAGCGCCACCAGAAACCGCGGCAAGCGCCAGCCAACCATCGCGAGCACAATCGCACCCGCCGCCGCCCCAAGCGCCCACAACAAGTAGTCCGTGCGCTCGAACGCGAGCGGCACGTCGCCGAGCAGCATGTCCCGGATGATCCCGCCGCCCAGCGCGGTCACGAGCCCCATCACGAGCAGCCCGAAGACGTCCATCCGCCGCGAGACGCCGACTTCGACCCCAGCAAAGGCGAACGCCACGATCCCGGCCCGGTCGAGCACCGTTATCCACGTTTCCACGCTGGAAAGTATCGGAGCGCCCGGGTAACGGAGTACCGAACACCGGGGACGAGCTGACGCGTTGACTCAGATCACTGCCACCGTCCCCTCCGCGTTCCGCTCGCGCCGCCCGAAGCTCTCCTCCATGGCATCGCGTGGGCCCGCCTCGTCAACCCATCGACGGACCAACTCGCCACTCCCGCCAGATGAGCCACATGAGCCTTGGCTCACGAACACCCGATCCATGAGCCAAGGCTCATCTCCCAACGTGCCAGGCTCATCCCCGAAGACGTGCCCCAAGCCCCGGCTCACCACAGGCTCACCGCCGCCGCCTCGTCAACCCACCTACCCGTCAACCCGTCCACTCAGCGCTCGGTACTCGGTGCTCGGTACTCGGTGCTCGGTACTCGGTACTCGTCTACCATTCGAACCCACACACAACCGGCGCTCCGCGCCCCGTACCGAGGGATCATGCCCAGCTTCACGTCGTCCACCTTCGCCACCCAGCCACTGCCACTCGGCAACACGGAAGAGACCATCGTCAAGGGTGGCCGCACCCTCTTTAACAACCTCGCAAAGGCGTTCGAAGGCGTCCGCCAGATCGGTGTCATCGGCTGGTCCTCGCAGGGCCCGGCCCAGGCGCAGAACCTCCGCGATTCGCTCGAAGGGACCGGAATCCGCGTCAAGATCGGCCTCCGTGAAGGCTCGACCTCCATGGCCAGCGCCGAAAAGGCCGGCTTCACCAAGGCCAACGGGACCCTTGGCGAGATGTTCGAGGTCATCCACGAATCCGACATGGTCCTCCTCCTCATCGCCGACGCCGCCCAGGCGCAGGAGTACGAGAAGATCTTCGCAGCTCTCCGTCCCGGCACCACGCTCGGCCTCTCGCACGGCTTCCTCGTCGGCCACCTTAAGAACGTGGGCGCCAGCTTCCCGGCGAACATCGACGTCATCGGCGTCTGCCCCAAGGGCATGGGCCCGTCCGTCCGCCGCCTCTACGAACAGGGCGCAGACGTCGACGGCGCCGGCATCAACTCCAGCTTCGCCGTCCACCAGGACACCACCGGCCGCGCGACCGAACGCGCCCTCGGCTGGTCGGTCGCCCTCGGCTCGCCCTTCACCTTCCAAACGACACTCGAGTCGGAGTACCTCTCCGACATCTTCGGCGAGCGCGGCATCCTTCTCGGCGCCGTGCACGGGATCGTCGAGGTCCTCAACCGCCACTTCCTCGCCCAGGGCATGAGCGACGACGACGCCTTCATCAACTCGGTCGAGAGCATCACCGGCCCGATCAGCGAGACGATCAGCCACAAGGGCGGCATCCTCGCCGTCTACCACACCTTCGACGAGGCCGGGAAGGCCGAATTCGCCCGCGCCTACTCCGCGAGCTACCACCCCGCCTACGAGATCCTCTGGGAGATCTACGACGAGGTCTCCTCGGGGAACGAAATCAAGAGCGTCGTGATGGCGAATCAGCGCTTCTCGCGCTACCCGATGGGCAAGATCGACGGCACCCCGATGTGGACCGTCGGCGAACGCGTCCGTGCCCGCGCGAACCGGGCCGCGACCACGCCGATCAACCCGACGACAGCCGGCGTGTACATCGCGACGATGATGGCCCAGGTCGACCTCCTCAAAGAGAAGGGCCACCCGTACTCGGAGATCGCGAACGAGTCGATCATTGAGGCGGTCGACTCGCTGAACCCGTACATGCACGCGCGCGGCGTCGCCTTCATGATCGACAACTGCTCGACCACGGCTCGGCTCGGCGCGCGCAAGTGGGCCCCGCGCTTCGACTACATCCTCATGCAGCTCGCCATCCCGCGGATCAGCTCCGGCGCCGCGGCCGATGCCGCCCTTATGTCGGCTTTCGAGTCGAACAGCATCCACCAGGTGCTGGCGGAATGCTCGAAGCTCCGCCCCTCGGTCGACATCGCCGTCCTGTAGCACGTAGTGTAAGTTCCAAATCCGGATCGGCCGCCACGCGTCCATCACGAAGCGGGCCGGATTTGTTCAAAGCAGCGGGGTACCCACGGTGGGTCCAGACCGTCCTCGTTTGTTCATTGGGTCCTCGACTCCCGGATTGAGCGTCGCACGGAAGATGCAGGCGGCCCTCGACAGGCACGCGCAAGTGACCGTTTGGGAGCACGACGTGTTTCAGCCGGGCCTGGGCACTCTAGCGGCACTCTTAGCGGGCCTACCCCGGTTCCACTTTGCTATTCTCATCTTCACACCAGATGATATTCACGTTCGATCCGACGGAGCCCGGCCCGGTCCTCGTGACAACGTGCTTCTAGAACTGGGCCTTTTCCTGGGTCGACTCGGGAGCGAACGGGTGTTTGTGGTCCATGACCGAACCAAAGATCTGCGGATACCTACGGACCTCTCCGGCGTCACTTTGTTATCGTTCGAACCTCATGACGATGGCGTGACCGCGTCCGCGCTCGGGGCCTGCGCCACCTTGATTGTGGAGGCGATAGAACGAACTCATTGGAACACTCCCCCCGTCGATCGTCCCACACCCGATATGCTGGCCCGGTCGTCGTTCGGCGACTGGAATGGGCAAAACCCGTTGTATCGCTTCTTCCACATTCGCGCCCAATGGGTTCAGGGGCATTTCCGCGAGGGCTGGCCCTGGCCTAGCTACGTCCTCAACGCAAGTAGTGAATACGTCGCTACTCTACTGACGAACATATCGAGCGGGAACGTCATCTTCGTTGGGCGGCTTTCGATCCCACCCAAGGAGTTAAAAGGGTACGCATCCGTGACCATTTACGCCACAACCGGGGTCGTCAGGGTGCCAGCGCCTGGCGACGTGGATGACGAACCGGAAGCTTGGGCATTCGCCGAACTTCCGCGCGACCCGGAAGCGCTGAACATCACTTGGCTGATCCACGTTCCCGATTTGTAGGCTAATGGGGACATGAGCGCATCGATGCGCTCGCCGAGAAAGTCTCGCATCTTACGCCGTCAGCCGCGGCAAGCCCGGCCCGCCATCGTCCGTCAGCCGCTTCAGCTCTTCGGGCTGCGGCTCCCAGATCGCCTCGAGCTCGTTCCCATCCGGGTCGTGGAACATCACGTTACATTGGCGGTCGCTGTATCCGACAACATTCGCGCCGTGCGCCAGGAGCCGCTCGTGGAGCTGGCGAAGGTCCTCGAAGCTCGCCATCTCCCAGGCCATGTGGTACATCCCCACACGCCCGGGGTCCGGACCTTCGGCGCCTTCGGGAAGCGGGAACAGCGCGATCTCGTGGGAGGCGTCCGGCCGGATGCCCAAGAACGCCATCCGGCCTTGGCTCTTCACCTCAAGCCCGAGGACTTCGTGATAGAACTTTGCAGCGCGCTCGACGTCGCGGACGCGTAAGGCGATGTGGCCCAGCTGGGTCGGCTTTCCGGTGACAACAGAAGCGGTCATATCTCTCCCCCGATGCGCCATCCTACTTGAGGGACACACTCAGGCGGCGCGACCTTTACCCCCGCCCCGCCTCCGATTGCCGCATCTTCCACTCAAGGACGAACGGGTTGTGCTTCGACTCGAACTTGATCGTCGTCTCGTCCATATGCCCAGGGAGGACGACCGTCTCTTCCGGCAACACGAGGAGCCGGTTGCAGATGCTCTCCATCTCCTCGTTGAAGCTGCCGCCGGGCAGGTCCGTGCGCCCGATCGAGCCGCGGAAGAGCGTGTCGCCACTGAAGAGGAACCCCTCTTCTGCGTAGTAGCTCACGCTGCCGGGCGTGTGGCCCGGTGTCGTGATCGCCTTCAGGCGGACACCTGCGACCTCCACAATATCCCCATCCTCGACGAAGGCGTCGGGGTCGGGCGGCTGCTGCGACGGGTCGAGTCCGAAGCGCGAGGCCGACATTTTGAACCCGTCGCGGAGCAGGTCCAGGTCCTGATGATGGAGGAGGAACTTCGCGCCGGTCGCCGAATTGAGGCCGCGGACGCCGAGCACATGGTCGATGTGCGCGTGGGAGTTCGCGATCAGCTTGATGGTGACGCCCATATCCCGCGCGAGCGCAAGGATCTCGTTGGGCTGGTCGCCCGGGTCGATGCAGATCGCCTCGCCCGTCCGCCGGTTGCCGATCACCCAGCAGTTCTCCTGAAACACCCCGACAACGAGGCCCTTGACCATCACTTCGTTCGCAACTTCCATGCCCCAACTCTACAGGGCACGGGAAAGAGACGCCCGGCCGCCGTGCCTCGAACCGCATGGGTCGCTATCCTCCGCCCCATGCCCTTTGCCAGCGTGAACGCGGCCCGCATCTACTACCAACAGACCGGCGCCGGCCCGGACCTGCTCTTCCTCCACGGCGCCGGCGGGAACCACCTTTCCTGGTGGCAGCAGGTCGCCCACTTCAGCAAGCGGTATCGCTGCACGGTCTACGACGCGCGCGGCTGGGGCCGCTCGACCGGCGACCTCGCCGTCGGCCGTTTCGTCCTGGGGACCGACCTCGTCGCCCTCATGGAGCACCTTGGCATCGGACGGGCGCACGTCGTCGCGCAGTCGATGGGTGGCCGTGCCGTCGCCGGCCTCTCGCGAATGGCGCCCGAGCGCGTCGCGAGCATCACGCTCTGCGGGACGACCGCGGGCGCGACGAACGACCGGATCCGCGAGCTGCAAGACGAGCTCAAGGAGGTCCGCGGCGACGGCGGCCTCCGCGAACACGCGCTCGCCAAGCCGTTCGAAGAGGCGCGGCCCGACCTCGCCGTCCTCTACCGGCAGATCAACGCGCTCAACCCGCCGCGGCCGAAGGGCTTCCTTGGGCGACCGCCGCCCACCTACCGCGGCAGCATGCACCCAGCCCTCTCGGCGCTTGGCGTACCGATCCAGTTTGTCGTCGGCGAATTCGACCTGATCACGTCGCCCGCGATGATCCGGGAGGCCCACGGCCTGATTCCGGGGTCGCGCTACTACGAGGTCGCGGGCGCCGGCCACAGCGCCTACTTCGAGGCCGCCGCCGAATGGAACGGCGTCGTGGACCGCTTCTTGACCGAGGCGAGCTTGCCTTAGCCGTTCGGGCGGGGTTATTGTCACTACGCTATGTCCACCTTCTGGACACGATTCGTTCACTGGTTTCGCCGGGGAGACGCGCGCTCCGGAGGCAGCTGGGTGGAACCGGGGAACAGCGTGACGCTGCGCGCCCTCGCGGGCCCCGTCGGCTTGCCCGCCCTGAAGCGCGACCCGTGGGCCCTTTCCTTCGAGCTCCAAACGCCGATCACGGCGGCCCGGCTCGCCGAGACCTCGATCGCAACTGCCACTCCTTCCGCTGCCGGCCCCGCGAAGCCGACCGCGCCAGCCCCGGTTGCGGCGCCCGCGACGGCCGTCCGCCATGTGGTCGACGACTTCGCCGAGGAGCCGGTCCGCGAACCCCTGCGCCTGCCAGGGAGGGCTGCCTAACGGGCCGAGGCGGCTGGTATACTCCCGCCATGGCCATTTACGAGTACTACTGCCCCACCTGCCGCGAGAAGTTCGAACAGCGCCGCCCGATGAGCGAAGCCGCCGTCGCTACCAAGTGCCGCGAAGGGCACAGCGCCGACCGGATGCTCTCTATCTTCGCGATGAGCCGCACCGGCGGCGGCGGCGAGTTCGGCGACGAAATGCCGTCGTTCGCGCCCAGCGCAGGCGGTGGCTGTTGCGGCGGCGCCGGCGGCTGCGCCTGCGGAAACTAGACCCCGGTCGATGAACTGGTCGCGATTGGCTCGGGCTTGACGGGCCGGACCTTAATCGGCTCTGGCCCGGATGGCTTGGCGCGCCCAAACACCAGGTAGGCGACGGCCGCAGCGACGAGGACAACGACCTCAACCGCCGTCATCGCGACCAGGAAGAGCGTCATCTCCTGCCAGAACTCCTCAGGGAACATCTGGATCAGACGGTCCGTCCGCGCGTTCAGCTGCCAAAGGTCGTTCGTGAACACGATCTCGTGGAAGCGCTCCCAGAGCGCTTCGAACCCAATCAACGCCAGCGCCCCGACGGCGGCCGCGAGCGCCGCCATCAGCGCGATCGCGGCCAGGACTTCTTTCGCGAGCCGGCGCATCGAACCCGACCGCGCCCAAAGGAAGACGCCAGCCACATAGGTCAGCACGAACGCGAGCGAGGCCTCGTTGAGGCGGAACACGAACCGCATCACGCGCTTCACATCAACCATGTGCTCGACTTCGCGCTGATTGAAGAGCGCCTCTTCCTCGCCTGCGCGGGTCACGCGGATGCGAAGGGTCGCCGCCTCGTCCTCGAAGTAGTCGATGATTTCGGCGGCCGCACGGTCGAGCTCGGTCAGCGGCAGGCCCGTGACCTTGTCGGCGTCGTACTTACGGAAGCCTCGCTCGTAGAGCCGTTCCTCGCCTGCGAGAAAGCGGACGTTGGCCGTGATCAGGAAGACCGGCAACGCGACGATAAAGCACGCAGTGGCCAGCCGGGAAAGAAACACCATCCCCCTGAGGATACCACCCGAGCGTCGCGCGCCCGTTGATGGGCCTTTTGATACCCTCGGGGCTACCCGATTCTTTCTACTCGCCCCTTTGGAGAGCGCCTGTGCCCGTCGCCGCGACAGCCCCCGCCCTGGACTTCGTGTTCCACCCTAAGTCGATCGCCATTGCGGGCGTATCAGCGAAGGAAGGGCCCGGCTTCGGTGGTGGCGGGTTCGTGAGCTCTCTCCAAGAGATCGGCTTCCGCGGCCCGATCTACCTCGTCCACCCGACGGCGCCAGCCATCCGGGGCATCCCGTGCTACCCGCGCCTGCTCGATATCCCGGGCGAGATCGACTACTGCATTTCGTCGGTCCCGGCACGCGCGGTGCCGGAGTTGCTCGAAGACTGCATCACGAAGGGCGTCCGCGTGCTGCACCTGTTTACCGCGGGCTTCACCGAAACGGGGGACGCGGAGCGCGCCAAGATGGAGCAGGCCGTCGTCGCCCGCGCCCGCCAGGCAGGCATCCGGATCATCGGGCCCAACTGCATGGGCCTCTACGTCCCCGGTTCTCGGCTTGCGATGATGAACGGGCAAATCGCTGAGGCTGGCCCGGTCGGCATGGTCTCGCAGTCGGGGATGAACGCGGGCGAGTTCGTCCGTTACGCCACGCCCCGCGGCATCCGCTGCTCCAAGGTGATCAGCTTCGGCAACGGCGCCGACCTGAAGGCCGCCGACTTCTTCGACTACTTCGCCGACGACCCCGAGACCGAGGTGATCATGGCGTACCTCGAGGGCATTCAGGATGGCCCACGGCTTGCTGCCGCGCTGCGCAAGTCGAGCGCCAAGAAGCCGGTCGCCATCCTCAAGGGTGGGCGCAACCCCGAGGGCTCGCGCGCGGCGAACTCGCACACCGCCTCGCTCGCCGGGTCGCTCCAGATCTTCGATGCGCTTTGCCGCCAAGCCGGCGCGGTCCGCGTCGAAAGCCTGGAGGAGCTCGTCGACATGGCGGTCACCTTCCGGTTCGTGAAACGCGTCGCCGGCCCGAACATCTGCGTCGTTGGGGGCGGCGGCGGCGCGAGCGTGCTCGCCGCGGATGACCTTGGCGCCGTGGGCCTGAAGCTGCCGCCAATCCTCCCCGAGGCCGCCGAGAAGCTTGCGAAGATCACGCACGAGGCCGGCACGAGCATCCGGAACCCGATCGACACGACCGCGATGTGGCAGCCAGGCGGCTTCGAAGGCACCCTCCGCCCGGTCCTGGAGTCGCCGAACGTCGACATGGTCCTCCACCACACGAGCTTCGGGATGGGCATGGGCGCTCGCTTCGGCAACGAACGCGACCGCTCGCGCGAGAACGCCCGCGCGCTCGGCAAGATGCAGGAGGAGTTCGGCAAGCCGATCGTCGTCGCGATCCGCGCTTCGACGACGGCCGAGGGATTCGACCGCGCGGAGGAGTTCCAAGAGTTCTGCTGGCAAGCGGGAATCGCCACCTACCCGAGCATCGCCCGCGCCGGCGTCGCCCTAGCCCGGCTCGTCCAGTGGCAGGCCACGCGCCCGTAAAGCTCCGCTAGCGCCGGCCGAATTGCCGCTCGATGAGGTCGGTCCCGACATGGACGAGCGTCGGGCGCCCATGGGGGCAGGTCCGCGGCGTCGCCGTCGCGGCGAGGTCGGCTAGGAGCTGCCGCATCTCGTCCATCGCCAGCGCCCGGCCCGCCCGCACGCTTGAATGGCAGGCGACTGTCGCCGCGGCGCGGCCGAAGGGGTCCGCGACGCGCCGGTCGTTCGCCAACTGGTCGAGCAAGCCGCGCACGGTGCTGACAATGTCGGTGCTCCCGAGGCCCGCCGGCACGCCTCGGATGACGCAGGCCCGCTCGCCGAACGGCTCGGCTTGCAGCCCGAGGGCGATGAGGTGCTCCGCGTGCTCGGCATAGGTCGCCGCGCTCACGCCATCAAGTTCCATCACGACGGGGTCGAGCAGCGGCTGGGTCGCCTCGGCCCGGCCTTGGCGCGCGAGCAACCGGTCGTAAACGACGCGCTCGTGCGCCGCGTGTTGGTCGACGAGGTACATCCCGTCGGGCCCCTCCGCGATCACGTAGGTCGACCCGAGCTGGCCCACCACCCTGAGCAAGGGAAGCAGGTCGCGATGCGGCGCAGGCGAGGTCGCGTGGGGCGCGGTCGCCAGACCCGGAGCCTCGATCTGCAGGCCGGCGGGGGCGCGGAGCGCCTGTGACGACGCCAACCGCTCTCGCAGCGGCGCAAGGGCCGGCGGGGCGCCCCATCCCGGCGCTGAGACCGGCCGCGGCAACCAACTGACCGGCGCCGCGCCATCGAGCGCGCGGAGGACGGCGTTGCGCACTGCTCGCGCCACGGCCCGCTCGTCTTGGAAGCGCACCTCAGCTTTCGCTGGATGGACGTTGACATCCACTTGGTCGTCCGCCACGGTCACGCGCACCGCGGCCACCGGATGGCGCCCGACCGGCAGCTGCGACTGGTAGGCGTCGACTAGCGCGAAGGTAAGCGGCCGGCTCTGGACCCAACGGCCGTTCACGAAGACCGAGAGGCCGGCGCGCGTCCCGCGGTGCAACGAAGGCGGCCCCGCCAACCCAGTGACCGTGACGTCACCCTCACAGTGGTCGACCTCGAGCATCGCCTCGGCGGAGGCCGCGTCGTAGACCGCCGCAAATCCGTGCCGGATTACGCCATCGCCCGGCGTTCGGATGACCGTCCGGCCCGCGACCTGCAAGACGAACACCCGGTCGGGGTAGGCGAGGGCGTAGTGGGTCACGAGCGTCGTGATCTGACGCTGCTCGGCCCCTGGCTGGGCGAGGAACTTGCGCCGGGCCGGGAGGCGCGCAAACAGCTCCTTGACGGCGATCGACGTGCCCCGCGGCGCCGCGCGGGCGGCCCTCCGGACCGGCTTCGCGTCGACCAACACTGTGTGGACGCCGACCGGCTCCGCCTCCGCTCGGGTCAGAATTTCGACATCCGCGGCCGCGGCAATCGAGGGCAATGCCTCACCCCGGAAGCCGAGCGTATGGACGTGCCTGAGGTCGCCAAGCGCCGCGATCTTGCTGGTTGCGTGACGTTCGAACGCGAGCTCGACCTGCTCAGGTGCGATGCCGCGTCCGTCGTCGGTCACGCGAAGCAGGGTGATCCCGCCACCTTCAACTTCGACCGTGATCCGTCGCGCGTCCGCATCGATCGCGTTGTCGAGCAGCTCGCGGACGACCGAGACGGGCCGTTCGATGACCTCGCCAGC
>JBJXFX010000120.1:0-4619 GCA_046152925.1 Dehalococcoidia bacterium | reverse complement strand
ACCCCAGTGCGGCCGCCGCTCGACCACGTCGATTTCCAGGCCATACAGCGGATGGAACGGGTGTGTGATCCGGACAGGTCCCGTGATTTCTCTTGCGCCGACTGCAGTTGATTGATTGATCCAACGCGCGCTGCATCAGCGCGGCCCACAGCTGGCCGCGCGCGCGGCGCCGCTCCCCCGCCGGCGTGTCCGGCTGGTCCGCCGGAACGCGGGGGACCTCGGTCACTTCGGCATCCCCGCCGCCCGCTGACGGCTCGCGCGGGACGACCTCGGCCCGCCCCGCCGCCCGCGCGCCCAGGACGCCGTAGTACAGAATCAGGTTGATGCGCGGTCGCGGCACGAGCACCGCCAGCCGCCCCAGGAACTCGACGGGGTCGAATACGACGTCGGTCGTTCCATCGCGCCACGGCCGCCGGAGGGCCAGGCGCACCTGGCCCTCGGCGGTCAGATGCAGCCGCTCCTGCGCCACGGGCGGACGCAGCGCGTAGCGGCACAGGCGCTCGAGTCGCGCCCGCTGCCCGGCCGGCACGAGGAGGCCCGCGTGCAGATCAAGACCGTGCGCCCGCGCGTGACAGTCACCGTCGCCGGGGGCCGCGACGGCCTCGCGCGCATCGCCCAGACGACGAAGGCGCGCGCCCCGCTGGGGCCCCAACGCCACGGTCCCCTGTACCGACGCGGCGGCCAGCCCCGCCAGGACCGGGGCGTCCTCGGCCCACGTGTCCGCCGCCGAGCCATCGCCGTCGTCGCCATCGCCCAATCCGCGGCGACCGAGCAGGCGGGCGATGCGGGGCTCCACCGTGGCCAACACCTCCTCGACGTCCAGGGTCGTCACGCGACGGGTGGGGTGAAAGGTCAACGCACCGGCCGCCGGCCTCGCGAAGACGCCGTCCAACACGAGCGCGTGGACATGGACGTTCAAGTTGAGCGCCCCGCCAAACCGCTGGATCACCGCCACTGCCCCGCCACGACCATCCGCGACGCCCTCGTCGCGCGCGCGGCCGCGCAGCCATCCCAACACCGCGTGGACGAACCGGGCGACCACGGCGCGGCAGAGATCGTGGTCCCACGCGAGGCGGTAGCGCAGGCGATACGGCAGACTCAACACCCACTGCCGCACGGGGACATCGGGGAACACGCGATCGACCAGGTGCGCGGCTCGCTCTGCCATCCGGCGCCCGCCGCAACTGGGGCACAGGGCCCGGCCCTTACAGGAGCTATCGTGAGCTCGCGATAGTTCTTGCTGTCAGGAGTTGAAGACTATCTGGAGTTTGCTTCGTGAGATGGGCCGGAGAGCCCTGCGATCGGCCTGAATCGAGTCTTCAGGCACGCGAAGGGTCTTGAGATAGTTTCTCTCCGGGGGCGGAAATCTTGACGCCCCAGGGAGGGAACGTATGCGTGTCCAGTATTCCTCGCCGGTGGCCGGGCTGTCGGCCATTCGGTCGGAGACGTTTCGCCAGCTGTTTGGCGAGTATGAAAGGAAGCTCCTCGACGCCGGGTACCACCACACGAGTGTGCGACTTCAGCTCCACTCCATCGCCCACTTTGGCGTCTGGTGCGAGCGTGAGGATCGCCGTCTCGAGACGATCAACGAGCAGGCACTCGAGGCCTTCGAGGGACACCGATCGACGTGCCAGTGCCCGGCGTCACGCAATCGCTCCCGACAGGTCCGCTCCTGTGTGCGCGGGTTGCTCCGGCACCTCCGCGAGCGCGGCGTCATCCCGGTCGAGGCTCGACGCCAACCCGTCCGAAGGGTTCAGGAGTTTCTCCGATGGATGCGCGTCGAGCGGGGCGTCGTTGAGAGCACGCTGACCTCGTACGGCAGCTATGTCGGGGACCTCGTCCGCGCCCTGGGGGATGACCCGCGGACGTATACGGCGCGCGGGTTGCGGGGCTTCGTCGAGCAGCGGTGTCGGCACTACCGGACGAACTCTTCTCGGATGGTCGTTGCCGCCGTGCGAATGTTTTTGCGGTACCTCGCGGTCGAGGGCCAGTGCCGACCCGGGCTCGAGCATGCGCTGATATCCCGAGCCAAGTGGTCGCACCAGTCCCTTCCGCGGGGTCTGAGTGCGGAGGAGGTCGGACGCGTGATCGCCGGATGTCCGGCGACCCCGCGAGGCCGTCGAGACCGGGCGGTGCTCCTCCTCCTGATTCGTCTGGGACTGCGCGCCGGCGACGTGAAGAGGCTGCGCTTCTCCGATCTCTGCTTCGACACCGCCGCGATCCGCGTGTCAGGGAAGGGAGGGCGAGGGGTCCGGCTGCCGTTACCCCAGGACGTTGGCGATGCGCTCCTCGAGTACCTCCGCGCAGGGCGCCCGATGGTGGACAGCGAGTTCGTCTTCTTCCGCTCGACGGCGCCCTTCGAGCCCTTCGCGCTGCGGCCAGCCGGCAAGGCGGTCGGGCATATCGCCCGGGCGGCCTTGAAGCGAGCCGATGTGCATCCGCCGACGCGTGGGGCGCATATCTTTCGCCACACGGCGGCCTGCCAGCTGCTGCGCGAGGGCGTCAGCCTCGAAGGCATTGCCGAGGTCTTGCGTCACCGCTCCGTCGAAACGACGGGCCTCTATGCCAAGGTGGACGTGGCGCTGCTGGAGACCGTCGCCCAGCCCTGGCCGGAGGTGGTGCCATGTTGAGCGCTGCTGTCGACGCCTACCTCACCCGTCGCCGAGCGGCCGGCTTTCAGCTGAACGATCACGAGGGGATCCTGCGCGACTTCGCGCGCTTCGCGTCGGCAGCGGGAGACGTCGTGGTCCGCACGCGGACGGTGCTTGAGTGGGTGCGGGCACGCGGCGGGAGCCCGCAGCGGCGATGCGTTCGGCTTCGGACCGTCGTCCACTTCGCTCGGTACCTCCAGGCGGAGGACGCGCGCCATGAAGTGCCTCCTCAGGACGTCTTCGGCCGACACCCGCCGCGCAGAAAACCGCCCTTTCTTTTGACGCCGCATGAGGTGAAAGCGCTGATCGGCGCCGCGCGGGCCCTGGCTCCACGGGGCGCGCGGGTCCCGCTCGTCTACCCCACCCTGTTCGGGCTGCTCGCCTCCACGGGGCTCCGTATTTCCGAGGCGCTCAACATGCAACGCCAGGACGTGACCGCCGAGGGGCTCGTCGTCCGCCACACCAAGTTTGGCAAAAACCGCTTGCTCCCCCTGCATCCGACCACAAGGCGCGCCCTCGGCCAGTATCTTGAGGGCCGGGACCAGGAGACGAACACCTGCGCGTACGTCTTCCTCTCCAGGCGCGGCCGGAGGCTCGCCGTCACGACGGTTCGGGGGGTCTTCGGTCGACTCGTCCGGTCCCTGGGCATCGCGTCCGGAGACGGCCAGCCGCGGCCCCGGCTTCATGACCTGCGGTTCTACTTCGCGAACCAGGCCCTGACGAACGGCCCCGCCCACGACACCGGCATCTCGCGCCACATGGTCGCGCTCACGACCTACCTCGGGCATCGCGACGCGCGGAACAGTTACTGGTACCTCGAGGCAACGCCCGTGCTCCTTGCCCGGATCGCGGAGCGCTGCGAGAACTTTGTGAACGGAGGCCATCCATGACACCGCTCGCCCCCCTCGTGACCGCCTTCTTCCGGCAATACCTCGCCGTCGAGAAGGGCGTCAGCAAACACACCATCGCCAGTTACAGCTACGCCTTCAAGTTCCTGTGTGGCTATGTCAGCGGCCGCCTCGGGAAGTCTCCGTCACAACTGTCCCTTGAGGATCTCGACGCGCCTATGGCCCGGGACTTCTTGGCACATCGGGAGCGGGACGGCGCGAACACGGCCCGAACCCGGAATCTCCGCTTGACCGCGATCCGCTCCTTCATGAAGTACGTCGAGTACGAGGTTCCCTCCGCCCTCGAGCAGGTCCGTCGGATCCGCGCGATCTCCAACAAGCGCATTGAGGAGCGTCTGATCAATCACCTGACGAAGGAGGAGATGCGAGCGATCCTCGATGCGCCGGACCCCACCGCGCGAGGGGGCATCCGCGACCAAGCCATGCTCTATCTCGCGTTCGCCGCGGGGCTCCGCGTCTCGGAGCTGGTCGGGCTCCGCCTCGACGACATCGAACTCGACGGGCCGTATCCCAGCATCCTCGTCCGGGGAAAGGGGCGACGACAACGGCGGCTCCCGCTCTGGAAGGAAGCGACGCGGGCCCTGCGCGCGTGGTTGGCCGTCCGCGGTGAGGCGCGTGTCCCCGAAGTGTTCCTGAACGGCCGCGGCGCGGCCCTGACTTGCTCGGGGTTCACCTACATTGTGAAGAAGTACGCGCACGCCGCCACACCGCAGAGTCCGGGGATGTCGGATAAACGGGTCTCCCCTCATGTACTTCGACATACGTGCGCGATGAACAGCCTCCAAGCCACGCGGGATATCCGGAAGGTCGCGCTCTGGCTGGGCCATTCGAGTCTGAGGTCCACCGAGATCTACCTCCGCGCGGATCCGACGGAAAAGCTGAATATCATAGAGGCCGCCCTGCCTTCGGATCTCCGCCGAGGCGTCTTCCATGTTGAAGACCGGCTCATCGCCTGGCTTTCTGGTAAGAAGATATCAGGAGTGGATCTGTGGCCAGAGCCCGTCATTGAAAGGCTCGAGGCACCAAACTCTTGATAGTGTCTGTCTGCAGACAGCAGGAG
>JBJXFX010000113.1:0-33288 GCA_046152925.1 Dehalococcoidia bacterium | reverse complement strand
TTGCCCCGTGGCCCGCCAACTTGGCGGGCCACGGGCGTTTCGGCTCAACGAATCTCCCACCCGAGCGCGGAATAGCGTCCGCTGATGCCGCGGAGGGCGTACTCTTCACCGGAGCACCTATCGGGGGAGCGCGCGTGAAATTCGGGGCACTTCGCGTCACGCTTGGCGGCCAGGACTACGACCTACCGCTCGACGTGGCGTCGCTAACCGTCGGGAGTGAGCCGGGGTCTGGCCTGGAGCTGTCAGACGGATCGGTCGCCGCGCGCCACGCCCGGATCGTGTTCGATTCTGGCCGGCTGACGGTCGAAGATCTCGGGTCGGCGAACGGGACCTACCTGGATGGCGTCCGGCTTCAGCCCGGGACGGTCCATGTGGTCGGGGATGGCCAGGCGCTCCGCTTTGGGGGCGTAGACGTACGGTATGCCGAGCCCACCGGCGGGCTCGCGCCCGCTGAGGCGCTCGTGGCCGGGAGCCAAGCGGCGCTCCTGCGGGTCGACGTCGCGCCGATTGCCAGCCCGATTACGCCAGGGACGAACGCGGTCACCCATGTCACGGTGCAGAACCGGAGCCGGATTGTCGACCAGGTGACGCTTTCGACGCCCGATTTGCCCGCAGGCTGGGCGACCTTTCAACCGGCGACGATGTCGCTGCTGCCCGATCAGTCGGTCGAAGTGCCGCTCGTTCTCGCGATCCCGCGCGCGCCGGGGACACCCGCCGGGCAGCTCGCATTCACGGTCCGCGCCGATTCACGCCAGGGCCACAGCCAGAGCGCCGCTTCGGGGCTCCAAGTGCTGCCCTTTGATGCGTTCACCGTCTCGATGGAGCCGGCTGCTTCGGATCGCCGCTTTCGCATCGTTGCGCAGAACGGCGGCAACACGCCCCAGACGTTCGCCCTGAGCGGCGTCGACGACGAGGCCGCGTTTAGCTACGCGTTCAACCCGCCCTCGTTGGTGGTTCCGCCGGGGGGCGATGCCACGGTCCAGGTGAGCGTGGCCGCGGGCGGGCGCCCGCTCTCGGGCGCTGAGCAGCGGCGCGCGTTTTCGATCAAAGCGACGCCAACGGCTGGCGGAGTGCCACAGTCGTTTCCGGGGACGCTGATCGTGCGTCCGCGGTTCAAGCGCGACCCGCGGAAGTTCGTACCCGCGGCTATCGGGCTCGCGGCGATTATCGCGGCAGCCGCCCTGATCCCGTTCTGCCTGAGCGGCGGAGACGACGACGACACCGTGCCAGCGACGGCGACCCAGGTCCAGCTTCAGCCGGGCGAGGAGCCGACCGTGCACCTCTGCGGCGACGGCACGGTGCCAGCGGGCGCGACCCCAGCGGCAACTCAGACGCCGATCGTCGTCCAGCGTGGGGATTCGGCGGACCCGGCCGGCCCGCTGTTCGCCCAAAACGACGGCCGTTGGGGCAACGTCGAGTATGCGCGGGCCCAGGACCCCGAGTTCGGGCCGGACTGGTGCGGCGACACCATCGCCGAGTGCGGCTGCGCGATGACGTCGGTTGCGACCATCCTTTCGCTCTTTTCGGTGACAACCATCCCGGAGGGCGCGCCGCTGAGCCCCGAAACGCTTAACGCTTGGTTCAATGGCGACGCTAAGAAGACGAGCCGCGGCTGGGTGAGCCGCGGGTACGTGTTTGGCGATGTCGTCTGGAGCGCGGGCGGGGCGCTCTCTGGCCAGGTGGCGGCGCTCTTTCCGGGTTCGCCAAAGGTACGGTTCGTCCGTGCAGGAAGCGGCTCGGACGCAGAGATCCGCCAGGAGCTCGCGGCCGGGCGGAAGGTCATCCTCGAAGTCCCCGGCCACTGGATCGCGGTTATCGGCCAGGAAGGCAACCGCATCCTCATTAACGACCCCTATTACCCCGACCGGCGCTATCTGGACCAGGCGTACCCGAACAAGGTGAAGTCCAGCATCATGTATGAGAGCAGCGACGACCTGAGTGCGCTCGTGGTGACCGTGACTTCGGACCAACGAATCCGCGTGACCGATTCCAACGGCAAGGTGGTTGGTACAAACGCAAAGGGCGCGCCAGCCGATGCGGCGAAGGGCGCCAAGCGGGACATTCCCGAGGCAAGCTACACCTTCCAAGAGGCCTGGCGGGACCCGAACTGCATCGAGAAGCCGCCGCCACCGGGCGCTGGTGTGAACCAGATCATCATCCCGCGGCCAAGCGGCCGGTACCGCATCCAAACGGATGACCCGAACAAGAAGCCGGTTGTCGTCGTCCACAACGTGGACAAGGACGGCAAGATCAACATCGACATCAAAGAAGACGACGACTTCGGGATCGAGTATCCGAAAGTGGCCGTGACGGTCACGCCCTCGGTCTCTCCCTCGGCAACGACGACGGACACGCCCACGGTGTCGGTGACGCCGACCACACCCACGACACCAACGACCGTCGCGGTGACAAGCACGAGCACGAATCCGAGCGCCCCATCGGTCCGCGTCGACTGCACCGCGGTCCCCGACGGTGCGGCGGTCGCGATGACCTGCCAAGGCTCCTCGACGGGCGCGACGACGACGACGCGCTGGGCGATCAACGGGGAAGGCTCCGCGACGACGGGGACGACGTACCAGAACCGTTTCACGCAGAGTGGGAATGTCTTGGTCGCGTTCACCGCCTGCAACGGCTCAGCCTGCACGACCGCAACGGCGTCGATCGGGATCAACGTGCCGACGCCAACCCCGACGCCGACGGTCACGCCCACGCCGACGAACACGGCGACTCCCACGAACACAACGGTGGCCGGTCCGACGAGCGCGAGCATCAGCTGCACGGCGAGAGAACTACCTGACCGCTTCGAAGTGACCTGCAAAGAGAGCGTGAACGGGCCCTACGACAATGTCGTCTGGACTGCAACCAACAGCACTCCAGCGAGCGCCACCACCAAGCCGGGGATCCCATTCATCACCTATCCGGCGGCCGGCAAGGGGACGATCGTCGCCAAGGCATGCCTCGGGACCGCGAAGTGCGTGGAGACCAACGTCTACACCGTGACGGTTCAGGAGTTCGGCGTCGCCATCGCGATCGTCGACTTCAATTGCAGCGACGGCGCGGCGTGCGCGCGGATCCGCGTGACGCCTCCCAACGCCGCCGGCACGGTCACTCTCTATGCCGCTTCCGGATCGCCCACGGGCGGCCCGCCGGCCACCGGCTACAGCACGGTCTTCTCGTGCAGCTATCCGTCGGGGTGCAGCATCAATAGCGGGCTGGTGTTTGCGTTCACGAACATCAGCGGCGCGCGTTGGTACTACGCGACCTTTACGCCGACGGGAGGCTCGGTCTGGAGTTCGGCGAGAAGCTCCACGGTGTATTATGACTATTAGCGGGCGCGCATGAATGGCGGCGAGGTTGGCGGCGCCGAACTGGCCGGGCTCATCCCGCTGATCGCGCGCCTACTCGCGCGGGAGGTCGAGCGGATGCGGGCGGCCGGCGTCCCGGTTGGGCAGGACGACTACCGCGGCCTCTACATCTCCGACGCGGAGGCGGACCGCCTGTTGAAGCTCACCACGGGCGACGGCCGGACGGCCGTGGCGCGGCACGAAGCGCAGGAGGTGGCCGATGTGGTCGCGGCATCGGCAGGCGGGTTGCAGCGGGTGGTCGAGCTCGGCGGGTTGCTCCCCTTCGAGACGGCCTGCCTCGTGCTCTGTCTCGTCTGCGAGACGGACCTCGGCATCGAGCGGCTGGTCGCCTACGTGCAGGACGATGTCTCCAAGCGGAGGCCGCGGGTGGACCTGGCGTTCCGGATGTTCGCCCCCGGAGGGGCCTTTGGGACGGTAGTGGATGCGCTGCACCCACAGGCGCCGTTGCGCGCTCTACAACTGGTGCAGCTCCACGACGAACCGGGCCAGCCGTATACGCCGCTGTTGGCGCAGTCGCTTTCGCTCGACCCGGGGGCGCACAGCTTCTTTCTCGGGGGCGACCGCCCAGACCCGGCGATCGCGCCCCAGTCCCGATGGATCGAGCGACGCGACGACCTGCCGGTCCCGGCCGGGCTGAACGCGCTCGCGGCGAGCCTGACGGCGAACGGGCATCGCGTGGTCGCCGTCTCGGGGCCGGATTCCGACCTGACGTGTGCGGCCGTGGCGGTCATTGCGGAAGGCATCGGGCTCCGCGTCCTCGCGGTAGACCTCGGGGGGCTGGCGCCGCAGATCGGCATCGAGACAGCACTCGTCCGGGCCGAGCGGGAGGCGGCGCTGCGCGGGGCGGGCCTGCTGCTCGAAGGGACGGCGAACCTTTCGCCAGCGGAACTCGCGACGGTGATTGAGTCACTCCAGCGGAGGGCGCTGCCACCGTTGGTGGCGATTGTTTCGGGCGAGGCGCTCGCCTGGCCGGGCGCGCGCGTGGCGGTCCCGGCGCTCCACCACGAGGACCGCGTCCGGTTGTGGAACACGGCCGCCCCACACGTGCCGGCTGGCACGGTCGCGGCGCTGGCCGGCCGCTTTCACTTGGGCGCGGGCCAAATCGGGCGGGCGGTGGCGGCTGCCCACGGGAGCGCGGCCCAACGCGATGAGACCCTGCAACCCGACGACCTGTTCGCAGCGGCGCGAGATCAATCGACGCCCATCCTCTCGGCGTTGGCGCGCAAGGTGACGCCGCACTACGGCTGGGACGACATCGTGCTGCCCTATGACTCGCTCGCCCAACTTCGCGAGATGTGTGCGCAAGTCGAACATCGCCACCAGGTGTACGAGCTGTGGGGCTTCGACCGGAAGCTGGCGATGGGGAAGGGCGTGATCTCCTTGTTCGCGGGCAACCCGGGGACGGGAAAGACGATGGCTGCGGAGATCATCGCGCGCGCGCTTGAGCTCGACGTCTACAAGATCGACCTTTCGGGCATCGTCTCCAAATACATCGGCGAGACGGAGAAGAACCTCCACGCGGTCTTCGCCGAAGCCGAGACCGCGAACGCGATCCTGTTCTTCGACGAGGCGGACGCGCTCTTCGGAAAGCGCACGGAGGTGAAGGACGCCCACGACCGCTACGCGAACATCGAGACCGCGTACCTCCTCCAGCGGCTGGAGGAGTACCCGGGCCTCGTGATCCTCGCGACGAACCTGAAGATGAACCTGGACGACGCCTTTCTGCGGCGTCTCCATTTCGTGGTGGATTTTCCGATGCCAGAGGAGAAGGAACGGCTCCGGATCCTCCAGGGCTGCATCCCCGACGCGGTCCCGCGGGCGGAGGACGTGGACCTCGGCTTCGTGGCGCGGCAGTTCAAGGTGGCCGGCGGGAACTTGCGGAACATCGTGCTTTCGGCGGCGTTCCTGGCGGCGACCGACCGGGCGCCGCTCTCGATGCGGCATCTCATGTGGGCGACGCGCCGGGAGTACCAGAAGATGGGCCGGATGGTGACGGCGGCGGAGTTCGGGGAGTACGTGGCGCTCTTCCGGCGGGATTAGCGTCGGCCCTCACCCGCTCCCCGCTCCCCCGATGCGTTGCCCATGTCCCTGCTCTCAGCACGTGCGCGGGGGAGGGGGCGTGACGTGAGACTGCATGCGCTATTGCGTGGGTGGCGGTACTGACGGGTCGGAGCGCCAGCACCGGACGTTGGCCGGGCCCATGAAAGCGTCCGACGCCGCAGCCCCGAGTTGCGGAAAATGTTTCGCGCGGTGCGCTGCCGGCCATCGAACCGGTATAGAATGCGCGCGGAGGTTGCCGGTATGCCATATGGGCGCGTGAGCACAACCGAGGAGTCCGCGGCGAAGCGGGCCCAGCAACCCGACTCGGCCGAGCAGGAGCATCGCCCGCCGAGCCATCCGCTGGTCTCGCTCCAGTCGCATGTGGGGAACCGCCAGGTCGCCCGCATGCTGGCACAGCGCCAGGAAGGGCTTGAGGACGAGGAGGAGGTCCAGGCAAAGCACGACGCGGCCCTCGCGCAACGTGCATCCGAGGGCGTCGAGGACGAGGACGAGCTTCAGATGAAGCGCGATCCAGCCTTGGCCCAGCGCGCACCCGAAGAGGACGAGTTGGCGATGAAGCGGGACCCGGCGCCGGTCGTCGGCTTGGCCGGCGGGCCTATACCCGACGATGTCTCGCGCAGCATCGACGCGTCGCGGGGGACAGGCTCGGGCCTGAGCCCGGCGATTCAGACCAAGATGGAGGGTGCGCTGGGGACGGACTTCTCCGGCGTGAAGGTGCACCACGACGACCAGTCGGACTCGCTGGCGCGGGGCCTGACGGCGAAGGCGTTCACCACCGGTTCGGACATCTTCCTGCGCCGCGACCAGAGCCCCAACGACCAGGGTTTGCTCGCACACGAGCTTACCCATGTTGTCCAGCAGTCGTCGGGCGCGGGTGGTGGCGGCGCGATGACCGTCGGCGCCGCTGAACACGCGGACGAACACGAAGCCGATGCGGTCGCGGCGGCGGTCGGGTCGGGCCAGGCCGCGCGCAAGCTGGAAGAGTCGCACCCGTAGGGCAGCTATGTTCGACGACGCCGATGAGACGCTGCGCGAGGTTTTGCTCGCTGATGTGCCGATCAACCGTGACGAGGTCGACATCACCTTCGAGCGCCCGACGCGTGAGTGGTCCAGCCGGCTGAGCAAGCCCACGGTGAACCTCTTTCTCTTCGACGTCCGTGAACGGACGGACTTTCGCGACGACAGCTGGGTGACCACGCGGACGCCAGATGGCAAGGTGGTGCGCTCGCGTGGGCCGCGCCGCGTCGACCTGGCCTACCAACTGACGGCCTGGACCAAGGAACCCCAGGACGAACACCGGATCCTTGGCCGCGTCGTCGCCTGCCTGTATCGCCAGGCGCAGGTCGCTCGCGACCACCTTCGGGGCGCGCTGCAAAACGCGACGGTGCCGGTGCTCCTCCGATCCATGGCCCCGGATTACCTCGCCAAGCCGGCGGACTTCTGGGGAGTGATGGACAACGAGATGCGGGCCTCGCTGACCTGGGTCGCGACGGTGCCGGTCGATGTCTTTGCACCAATCACGGGGCCGATGATCCTGACGCGCGAGGTGCGCTACCGGGACCGCGACCACGGGCCCGAGGAGTACGAGAGCTTTATCCGGATCGGCGGCCTCGTCCATGCCAAGGGCGACCCTGCGTCGGTCGTGGCGGGAGCCCTCGTCCGCGTGGATGGGACGGGTTCGGAGGCGCAAACGGGGGGCGACGGGCGGTTCGTGCTTCCCTGGGTGCGGCCCGGGCGGATCACGCTCCGAGTCGAACGGGCCGGCCAGGCGCCGGTGGAACGGGAGGTGGTTGTCCCAGGTGACGGCTACGACATTGAAGTCTAGGCCGCGGCATGACGACCGTTTCCCACTAAACGCGCTAGAATGCGCGCGCCACTACGAAAGGGAGAGATCTGGATGGCAACGACCTATCTCACGCCAGGCGTCTACGTCGAAGAAGTAGACCGCGGCACCAAGCCGATCGAAGGCGTTGCGACGGCCGTCGCGGCGTTCCTCGGCATCGCCGAGAAGGGCCCCGTCGGCAAGCCCACCTTGGTGACGAACTGGACGCAGTACACCGACCAGTTCGGCGGCTTCGTCGCCGGCGCCTATCTGTCGCACGCGGTGTACGGCTATTTCAACAACGGCGGCGGCAACTGCTACGTCGTCCGGATCAACGGTGACGCGCCGGCCGTGCCGGCGGCGAAGGCGGCCGCACAGATCGGCGCGAAGGCGCCAGGCGCCCCGACCACGCTGCGCGCGCTCGCCCGTGAGGGCGTCGCCGACGCCGTCTCGGTCGAGGTCAGCGACGGGCCGGACGACACCTTCAACCTCACGGTCCGCCGCGGCGGTCAGGAGGAGAAGTTCGAAGGCCTGACCATGGCGCGCGGCCCGAAGAACGCGCTCGAGGTCGTGAACAAGCAATCGGCGACGGTCACCCTCGAGGAGGTCCGGGTCGCTGGCGCGGCTGCCGCGGAGCGCTCGCCGGCGCCGGGCACATACCCACTCGCCAAGCCCGCGACGACCGCCGTTGCGAAGGTTCAGCCTGACGTGTACGAAGGCGATGCCGGCGACCGCACGGGCCTCGGCGGCCTTGAGGCAATCGACGACGTGACGATGGTGGCGGCCCCCGATGTGATGGCCGCATACCAGGCCGGCGCGCTCGACATGGACGGCGTCAAGGCCGTACAGCTCGCGCTGATCGCGCACTGCGAGCGGCTGGGCGACCGCGTGGCGATCATCGACACGCCGCCCGACCTTGGCGCGCAGGACATGTTCAAGTGGCGGATGGAGACGGCGGGTTACGACTCCAAATACGCCGCGATGTATTACCCCTGGATCCAGGTGGCCAACCCGACGCCCGGCGCGGGCGCGACCACCGTCCTCGTCCCCCCGAGCGGCCACATGGCCGGGATTTGGGCGCGGAGCGACGGCGAACGGGGCGTGCACAAGGCGCCCGCGAACGAAGTGATCCGTGGCGTTATCGGCATCCCGATCAACGTCACCTCCGGCGAACAGGGCGTGCTCAACCCCGTTGGCGTGAACTGCATCCGCTCGTTCCCTGGGCGCGGCATCCGCGTCTGGGGCGCACGAACCCTGTCGAGCGACCCGTCGTGGCGCTACCTGAACGTCCGCCGCCTCTTCAACTACGTGGAGAAATCGATCGAACGCGGGACGCAGTGGGTCGTGTTCGAGCCGAACGATTACGCGCTCTGGCAGCGCGTCAAGCGCGACGTCAGCGCGTTCCTCAAGCGCACCTGGATGGGGGGCGCACTCTTCGGCCAGACGCCGGAAGAGGCGTTCTACGTGAAGTGCGACGCGGAGAACAACCCGATCGAAACGCGGGACGTTGGCCAGTTGATCGTCGACATCGGCCTCGCGCCGGTGAAGCCCGCCGAGTTCGTGATCTTCCGTATCAGCCAGTGGAACCCTGGCGCCGAATAACCGTCTGACGCGCAGAAAGGAGCCATCACATGCCTGCAGCAAACGACGCCGTAGCCGGTGACCCGCTTGTCAGTTTTAACTTCGGTCTCGACCTCTCGGGGGCCGCGGTCGGGTACTTCACCGAGGTTTCCGGGCTCGGCTCGGAGACCGAAGTCATCGAACACAAGATCGTGAAGGACGGCAAGGAGTTCGTCCGGAAGATCCCGGGGCGCCTGAAGTGGGGCGACATCACCCTCAAGCGCGGCATCACCGCGAGCATGGACATCTGGGACTGGCGCAAGCAGGTCGAGGATGGCGATGTGTCGTCGGCCCGGAAGAACGGCTCGATCTACATGCTGGACCAAGAAGCGAACGAGGTTGCCCGTTGGAACTTCGAGGCCGGTTGGCCCTCCAAGGTCAGCGGCCCGTCGATCAAGTCCGACTCGAACGAGATCGGTGTCGAAGAGCTCGTGATCGTCCACGAGTACATCACGCGCGTGACGTAGAAGCCGGGTGGACGCGGGCCAGGCCCATGGGTCGGCCCGCGTCCATTTCGCTGAGGTGCTATGCCAGGGCTGCAAACCGAGTTCGAGTTCACGCTTCCGCGCGGCTACGTCGATGGAAGCGGGACGCTCCATCGCAAAGGCACCATGCGGCTCGCTACGGCGAACGATGAGATCGCCCCGCTGCGCGACCCGCGGGTGCGGAACAACCAGGCCTATCTCGTCATCATCTTGCTTGCGCGGGTGGTGACACGGCTTGGGACGATCGACAACGTGACGACGCATGAGGTCGAGAACCTGTTCACGGGCGATCTCGCGTTTCTTCAACGCCTCTACCGTCAGATCAATGAGCACGCCACTTCGCTGGTCGAAGTGACCTGCCCACATTGTAACGAGGCTGTGGAGGTGGACCTCTCAGAACTGGGGGGATCGCAGGCTACCCCCTCGGACGACTCTACGAGGAGGTAGCCTACTTGGCTTACCACTTCCACTGGCCCGAAGAGTCCCTCCTCGACCTCGAACATCCGGATCGCCGCCGGTGGGTCGAAGAGGTCGCGAGCATCAACCGGCGTTTAAACGAGGCGGCGAAGAGCTGAACCGCCGAGAGGGGTGAGTTGCCGTGTCCAACGCACTGGGCGACGTCACAGATCCGCTGGCAGCATTTCGCTTCGGGGTCGAAATAGAAGGCGTTGTGAAGGCGTATTTCACCGAGTGCACTGGCCTCACAGCCCAGATGGAGGTCTTCGAGTATAAAGAAGGCGGCCAGAACGCCTACTCGCACAAGCTGCCCGGACGCACCTCGTATGGCAACGTCACCTTGAAGTGGGGCATGACCGACGACATGGACCTCTGGCTCTGGTACGAGAAGATGCGCAACTGGGTGACGAACAAGGCTGGGAGCAACCAGCGCAAGAACGTCTCGATCATCCAGTTTGATACCGACGAAAAGGTGCAGCACCGGCGTTGGGACCTGATCGAGGCCTACCCGGTGAAGTGGGTCGGGCCGACGTTCAACAGCGCGCAGTCGCAAGCCTCTGTGGAGTCCATTGAGCTCGCGTTCCGCTATTTGGAGGCGAAGGGCAAATGAGGCGGCACGCATGAGGATCGGGTGGCCGTTTCGCAGGAAGCCCGCAGTGGAGCGCCTGGCTGACCCGGCGCCCAGCGGGCCTGCGCGTGCCGCGACGGCGGAGCCCTCTGCTTCCTTGCCCGGCCCCGAACCTGTATCGCGTGGCCCCCAGCCGGTCCCGCTCGACCCGGGATTCGCATCGTCGCTGGAGGGGCGCGTCCGTGGCTTCGCGGGCACGCGCGTGTTGCCGCCCGATGGCGGCTACGGCCAGATGGCGTTCATGTCGCGGGCCGTGCAGCGGCTTCCCGACCATTCGGAGCGGGCGTTTTCGCCGACGCTTTCGTTCGCGGGCTGGGAGCCCCGCGGCGACGACTTCGTGCGGAGTCTCCCGTCGCTGATGAGCTTCGACGACCCTTCGGCGTTGATGGCCTCCGGGAACGTAGCGGTCGCGTCCCTCGCGCCGTCGGCGCTGGCGACTGATGTGTTCTCGGGGTTCGCCACCCCGGTGGCGACGGACGCCGCCCGCGGGCAGGGCGCGAGGAGGCCGGACGCGAGCACTGCGAAGCGCGCGACAACCTCCCGTTTTGTGGCCCGTCGCACGGACGCCGCGCCCGGCGCGCCGGTCCAGCGCGACGGCGTCTGGCAGGCGCCGCCACCGGTCCCGCGGGTCGCGTCGCGAGCATCGGGCGCGCCGTCGACACCGGCCCGGGCCCAGGTGGGAGACGAACGCGCCGCGTCCTCGCAGTGGTCCGGGGGGAGCCTCAGTCAGCCGCCGGCCGCGGTTTCTCGCGAGGCTGTCGCACCAGCGTCGCGCGACGCCGGAATCGCGCGCACCCCAGACACGTCACGCCCCGCCGATGCCGCTCCGTCCGTAACCACCGATGCCCCCGCGCCGCGGGATGCTGGAAGCGCCGCAGCCGAGGGATCGCCTCCGGCACGGGCAGTCGCGCGCGAGGACGCCGTGCAACGAGCCGCCGCTCCTGCTCCCGTGAGCCCGGAGCCGATCCCGGCCGCGCCGCCACCCCCTGAGCTGCTGTTGGCCACGCCGCCCCGCCGCGATGCCGCTGGGACGGCCTTCGTCGCGAGCCCCGAAGATGTCTCCGCAGCGGCGATGCCCGCCGTCGATCGCGGGCTGCCCGCGCCTGCGCCGTCTGCGGGCGAGAGCATCCAGCGCGCGTTGGCGCGTGCCGAAGTCGTGACCAGCACGCCGCCCCATGAGGTCACTTCCGTCACGGGGCCCGCCGCTTCGCAGCCCCATTCCGCCTCGGCTGGCGACCCGCTGCCGCCCCAGACCGTCTCGGCTGGCGCCCCACCGCCTCCGTCGCGGCAGGTCCAGGCCGCGCCGCCGCGGACGCCGCCAGTAGTGGCTCGTCCGCCCGCCGCCCCGGCGGCGTCTGAAGCTCCGCGCGGCGGCTCCCGGCTGCTGCGCTCGGCCGAGCGCCTCGGCGAGCTCGTCTTGCGCCCGTTTGGCGGCGGGGACCGGACAGCGGGACGCGTTGATCCAGCTGGGCACGAGGTTGTCGCGCCCGGAGCTGCGAGCCCAGCGCCGGTGTCGCGGCCGGCCTCACCCGAGGTGGCGCGGACGGCGGAGCGCGCCGCAACAGCGGCTTCGACCACGACGGTTGGCCCCGTGAGCCGCACCACAAGCGCTGCGCCCGGCGCGCCGCCGGTCTCGAGTGTTTCCCCGCGTGCGAGCGCGACGCCACCGCCGGTGAGCGCCCCGTCGCTTCCCGGCACTCCTGCCGTCAGTGCTACCCTCGGGCGTCCGGCTGGGGGAGGCGGTCCCGAAGACATGCCACTCGCGCCGCCCGCAGCCATGGTCGACCGCCAGCCGCCGACGATGGGGGAGCCGCAGAACGACGATGCCTTGGCGCCAAGCGCGGCTGCAATCGCTCGGGCCGAAGCGCCGCCCGTCGCGCCTTCGCTGGTCTACCGGATGCTGGACCTGGGCGAGGCCTTTCAGCGGACGCCCGCCGGCGGTGCTCCGAGCGCTGGCGCAACGTCCTTTGCGGGCATTTCAGCTGGGGCGGCCGCCGTGGCGGCTCGTCCTTCGGGGAGCGCCGCCAGCGGAGGTTCAGCGACGGCGGTGGCTGGGACGATGCGACCTGGCGCCGGAGCCTTCCCCAGCCTCGCGGCGACATCTGCGTTGGGGAGCACGGCGACAGCTCCGCCGATGGTCTCGCCGCCGGCGTCGCCCCGCGCCGGACGCTTGATCGGCCGCATCCCTTCGGACGCCGCGCGGGCCTCCGTGGCGAGTCTCACGCCTTCTGCCTCGGCCTCGCCGTTGCTCGTCCGGCGGGCGCCGCCGGGCACGACCGCGTACTCGGAGCCCGACCTGGGACAGGATGGCGGTGGCGCGCCGGCCTATCCGCCGTTGCCCCGCATCCCTCCGCTCCCCTTCCGCTGGGATACACCCGAGCTGCCAGCACAGCTCCCGATCCCGAACATGGGCGGTGCGCTGCCCGGCCGGGGTGGCGCGCCAAGCACGCTGTTTGGGACGCACAGCCAGCTCGCCGGCCTTGCGGCGTTCCGCCAGGATGCGGACGAGCTGGCGAGCTACGGCCCGCTGCCGCTGCCGCCGGTCGCCCAGCTGGGCGGAGCCCAGGGTGGCGCAGGGGCGGCGGAGGCTCTTCCGAACGCTCCCGGCGCTTTTGGCACGATTCAGGCGGCGGAAGGCCCCGCTGCGCCAGCGGAAGCGGGCGGCCAGCCCGGGGGGGCCGCGGGCGCTGGTTCGGGCGCGGGCGCGACCGGCGAGGTCGACAAGCTGGCGGACCAGATTTGGCAAGTTATCCGGCGCAAGCTCGCGATTGAGCGGGAACGGCAGCGCGGACGATGAGGAGGACGGCATGCCACCAGTAAAAGCAAAGCTCGAAAACCTCGTCTCTGGCGACTCCGTCGCGTTTCAGTTCAACCCCACGGAGTACGCGCTCACGCGTGCCGTGAACTGGAAGGCGGCGAACGAAAAGGGCGCGAACGTCCCGAAGCAGGAGTTCGAAGGCGGACAACCGACGCAACTCGTCCTGAAGCTCATGTTCGACACGACGGACACGGGCGAAGACGTGCGCAAGCAGACGAACAAGCTCTGGGACCTCACAATGGTCGACGCGCGCACGAAGGATTCACGGACGAAGAAGGGCCGGCCGCCGCATTGCCGCTTCACCTGGGGCAACGTCTGGTCGTTCGAGGCGGTCGTCACCAACATCAATCAGAACTTCACGCTCTTCCTCGAGGATGGCACGCCCATCCGGACGACGGTGGATGTCACCTTGAAACAGGTGAAGGACGTGAAATCGTTCCCGGCCCAGAACCCGACCTCGGGCGGGCTCCCGGACCAGCGGACGCACGTCGTCCGCCAAGGAGAACGGCTGGACACGATCGCGAACGAGGAATATGGCGACCCAGCGGCTTGGCGCCATGTGGCCGCGGCGAACAACATCGAAAATCCACGCAAGATGAAACCCGGCACCGTGCTCTCGTTGCCGCCGATTGGGAACTGAGGTCGCTGTCCGATGCCTCCAGCACAACCGCTCATCACGCAGTGGCTGATCAAGCTCAACGGCCAGCCGGCCCAACCGGCGATGATGGCTGATGTGAAGCGGATCGAGGTCGACTCCAACCTCTTCATGCCGGACATGTGCACGATCGAGCTCAACCAGGCGCTGAATTGGATGGCGCACGATTGGATTGGCCGGGCTGTGGTGATCGACGCGCAAGACGCGCCAGGCGAGCAAGGCGAGCATCGCTCGACGACGCCCGAGCCGATTTTCGCGGGCGAAATTGTCTCCGTGGAAGGCGACTTCCGGGAGAACGACCACAACTTCCTGGTCCTTCGCGCGTACGACCGCTCCCACCGGTTGCAACACGGCTCGAAGGCGCGGCAGTGGCGTCAGGTGACCGACTCCGACATCGTGAAGCGCATCGCGCAGGAGCACGGCCTTTCGCCCGAGGTCGACGGCACGAGCTTTGTCCACACGCAAATCTTTCAAGACAACGTGTCCGACTTTGAGTTCGTCACCCAGCGGGCGAAGGCGGCGGGCCGGATCTTCACGGTGGACGACCGGAAGCTAGTCTTCAAGAAGCCGCAGAGCATCCAGCGGCCGCAGGTGGCGCTGGACTTGGGGGCGACGATGCTGGAGTTTCACCCCCGGTTCACCGTGGGCGCCCAGGTGTCGGAAGTCACGGTCCGCGGCTGGGACGTGAAGAACAAGCGCGAAGTGCTGGGGAAGGCGACGAACGGCTTTTCGATTGCGACGGAGGGTGGTTCGCGGAAGCCGGGCCACCGGCTGTATACGGCGGGAGTCAGCGCCGCGGGCGCCCAACTCGTCACCGACCAGGTGATCGATGAGCAGCGCCAGGGCGATGAGGCCGCGACCGCCGTCTTGAACGGGATTTGGTCCGGCGACTTCCGGGGCGATGGCATCGCGATGGGCAACCCAGAGCTTCAGGCGGGGAGCAAGGTCGAGATCACGAACCTCGACAAGTTCAACGGCACCTATTTCGTGACCAGCGTCCGGCATGTGTACGACGGTGGCCACTACCTGACGCACTTCAACATCAGCGGGATGTCGGCGGATACGACGGCGGACCTCGTGAGCGCGCGCGAAGAGGTGGGACGCACCTCCTCGGGCCGGGTGAGCCATGGCCTGGCGGTCGCGCTCGTGACGGACAACCGCGACCCGGACAAGATGGGCCGCGTGAAGCTAATGTTCCCCTGGTTCAACCCCGACCAGCAGACCGAGTGGGTGCGGATGGCGACGCCGATGGCTGGCGGAGGGCGCGGCTTCTACTACCCGCCAGAGGTCCGCGATGAGGTGCTCGTGGGCTTCGAGCACGGCGACTTTAACCGGCCGTATGTGGTCGGAGCGCTGTGGAACGGCATAGATGAGTCCCCAATCCCGGCGACGGAGGCGGTCGGCTCGGACGGCAAGGTCGAGAAGCGGGTGATCAAGACCCGCGCCGGGCACATCATCCGCCTCGACGACAAGTCCGGGTCCGAGAAGATCGAAATCATCGACAAGACCGGCAAGAACAAGATCACGATCGAGTCTTCGAACAACACGATCACGGTCGAGGCAACCGGCGACATCAAGCTCGACGCGAAACAGAACATCGAGATTAAGGCGACGAAAGACGTCAAGATCTCGGGAGCCAAAATTGAGGTGCAGGCTACCGGCCAAATGGTCGTCAAGGGCGCGACCGTGGAGATCAACTGATGCCAGGAAAACCGGCTGCCAAGCAGGGCGACAAAGTTGTCGGTGTGGACATTCACATTTATCTGATCCCGTCGCCCGGTGGGCCGGTGCCGACGCCGCTGCCATCGCCGTTCAACGGCATACTGAACGCGAGCCTGAGTACGGACGTGAAGATCCAAGGCATGGCGGCGGCCACCGTGGGGAGCAAGGCGCAGAACATGCCCCCGCACATGCCCCAGGGCGGGCCGTTTCAGAAGCCGCCGACGAACCAAGGGACGATCCAAATGGGAAGTATGACCGTGAAAATCAACGGGAAAGCCGCCGCCCGGACGGGTGACCCGGCGATGTGCTGCAACGACCCAGCCGATGCGCCCACGGGCAGCGTCGTCGCCGTCAGTACCGTGTTGATCGGGGGCTGAGGATGGTGAACGAGCTTGTTGGCCGCGGATGGGCGTTCCCAATCGGCGTGGGCGGGGGCGGCGGGATCGCGCTGGCCCAGGACTTGGACGACATCGAGCAGGCCATCCTCATCATCCTGGGCACGAGTCCTGGCGAGCGCGTCATGCGGCCCGACTTCGGATGCCGGATCCACGAGCTCGTTTTCGACCCGAGCATGACGGAGACGCTCGGGGCAGCGGTCCGGTACGTCGAAGAGGCGCTCGCCTGGTGGGAGCCGCGGATCGAAGTCCGGGATGTGGAAGCGGTGGTCGACCCCAAAGACCACGGCCGCATCCTTATCCACGTCCATTACACTGTGCGGACGACCAAAGACGAGCGGTCGTTGGTGTTTCCGTTTTACCTCATCGAGCGCGAGGCAGAATGATGCGCTTAACAGCTATCGCACACTGGAGGCGTCGCCGTGCCACTGCCTGACCCGAAGCTCGACGACCGCACGTTCCAGGACTTCGTCAATGAGACGAAAGCGCTGATCCCGCAATACGCCCCGGAGTGGACAGATCATAACGTCCACGACCCAGGGGTGACGCTGATCGAGCTTTTCTCGTACCTCGCCGAGAGCTTGCTGTACCGGCTGAACCGCGTGCCCGAGAAGAACTACCTCCGGTTCCTCGATCTGCTGGGCATCCGGCTGAAGGACGCGGTGCCGGCGCGGACGACGATCACGTTCCGCCTCTCTGCGGCCCAGCCGGCGCCGCTGACGATCCCGCGGGGGACCGAGGTCGCGACCGTCCGGACGGGCGAGGCTCCAGCTATCTCGTTTGCGACCGACCGCGACCTCGTGCTTTTCCCGCCGACGCTTCGTCAGATGCTCAGCTCGTTCGACGACACGAATTACCTCGACCTCACGGAACGGCTCCGCTCAGAGGGCGACTACTTTCAGGCCTTTCAGGCGGCGCCGATCCCCGGCGACGCGCTCTATCTGGGCTTCGCGGAGAACCTCAGCGCCCACATCGCGAACGTCGATATCGACTGCGAAGTCGAAGGGATAGGGGTGGACCCGCTGGACCCGCCGCTTTCCTGGGAGGCGTGGTGTGGGAATGTGCGGAGTTGGGTGCGCTGTGAGGTCGAGCGCGACGACACTGGCGGCCTGAACACCACCGGCGGCGTGACGCTCTTGCTGCCGGACGGGATGGAGCCTCGGGCGCTGGCCGGCCAGACCTGCTACTGGGTGCGTGTGCGCGTTGTGCAGGCCCGCCCCCGGCAGCCGGCGTACTCCAGCTCACCGCGGATCAACACGGTCGGCCCCTCGGTCTTGGGTGGCTACACCGAGGCCTCGCACGCCGCGGCTCTACCGGACATTGTGCTCGGGCGGGCGACCGGTGTCCCGGGCGAGACGTTCGAGTTGCCCGGGGCGCCCCTGCTCCCGCGGCGGGCCGACGAGCACGTCGAAGTCCAAGAAGAACGCGAGGACGGGCCACATTGGGTGGCCTGGCAGGAAGTGCCGTCCTTCCGTGGCTCGAACCCCTCCGACCGCCATTACCAAGTCGATGGCGTAACGGGGACGGTGTCGTTCGGCCCCACGATCCGCCAGCCTGAGGGGGGCGACCGCGCGTTTGGGGCGCGGCTTGAACGCGGCCAGATGTTGCGGATGACGCGCTATCGCGTCGGCGGCGGCGTCGCCGGGAACGTCGGGGCGAATACGCTGACCGTGTTGAAGTCGTCGATCCCGTTCGTCGCGACGGTGACGAACCGCCAGCCTGCGACTGGAGGGCTCGACCCCGAGACCGTCGATGCGGCCAAATTCCGCGCGCCTGCGGAAATCCGCTCTCGCGACAGGGCTGTGACCGTCGAGGATTACGAGTTCCTCGCCCACGAGGCGTCCCGCATCGTCGCGCGCGCGAAGTGCATCCAGGTCCGCCAGGACTCGTCGGGCGGCAACGTGCCGCCGGGCATGGTGGAGCTGCTGATAGTGCCGCTCCTGCCGGATGACCACGAGCGCACGGTCGAGAGCCTTCAGCCATCGCAGGAGTTGCTCACCGACGTGCGGGAGTACCTGGACGAGCGGCGGCTGTTGGGCACCCAGTTGGTGGTCGATGGGCCGGCCTACATCGGCGTCCGCGTGGAGGCGACCATCGCGGTCCAGCGGAATGTGGACCCGGAGACGGTCCGGGCGGAGGTGCTGGGACGGTTGCGCCGCCACCTTGACCCCATCCATGGCGGGCCCGACGGCCTCGGCTGGCCGTTCGGCCGCGACCTGTACTTGGCCGAGGTGCAGTCGATCGTCCAGTCGGTGCGCGGCGTTGAGTATGCGCAGGATGTCACGCTCTATCAGATCGACTTGCAGACGAACCAAACGCGGGCGGCCGGCCAGCGGATCGCGCTCGCCGAAGACGTGCTGCTCTTGCCGTTCGAACACACGGTCACGGTTGCGCGGAGAGACCGATGAGCGCCGACCCGATTTCGCCAGCGGCGGCGCGGCTTCGCAGCCAGGTGTTCGCGACGCCGCCGCGCGGAGGCCCTCCGGCCCTCCGGCCAACCGGCGGGCCACTCGTGCCGCGGCCATCCGACCGACCGCCGGGGCTTCCCGAGCACGTGTCGACCTACCTGGAGTTGCTGCCGGGGATCTACCGGGACAACCCCTTTCTCGGGCGGTTCCTGCTCATCTTCGAGCACATGCTGAGCCCGGTGGAGCGGACGGTCGACAACATCCCGTGGTACTTCGACGCCGGGATCGCGCCGCGGAGCTTCTTGCCTTGGCTCGCCGGGTGGGTTGGCCTGATGGTCGACGAGCGCTGGCCGGAAGATCGCCGGCGTGCGGTGATTGCTGGCGCTGCGGAGCTCTATCGCTGGCGGGGGACGAAGCGCGGGCTGCGGGAGTTCCTCCGGCTGTATCTGGATGTTGCGCCGGAGATCCTGGAGCCGACGGCCCGCCAGGTGGCCGCCGATAGGACGCAGGCGTTCCAGTTCACCGTCCGGATCACGCTGCCTGCCGGGCGCCAGGTCGACCCGGCGCTGGTCGAGGAGATCGTCGCGTTCGAGAAGCCGGCCTGGGCTGCCTTCACTGTCGAGATCCGCTCTGGGGCCTAGTCCGCCGGCTTGAGATAGACCTCGGAGCCGTCGGTCTTCTTTTCGGCGGCCCAGAGCGGCGCCGACTCGGTCGCGCTCGGATCTTTGATGATCCACCAGAGGAAGACCCCGTCGTTCGTTGGCCCGTCGATGATCTGGACCTTGACGCCGTTACAGAGGCGGACCGGCTGTCCGCCCCGGATGACGATGTTCGGGTCCCCCGGCAAGCGGGCAGGCGACGAGCGGACGGCGAGACAGTTCGTGTTGGTCGGGGGGTTGGGCGCCGAGTTGATGACTTCGACGGTCCCGCCTTTCCGCAATCCCGCCGGAGGTGGGGTGGTGGCGGTGGCAGTCGTTGCGGTTGCGGTGGCCGTCGCCGACGCGGTCGCTGTGCCGGTGCGGGACGCCGTCGCCGATGCGGTGGCGGTCGGCGTGGGATCCGGCCGGGCGGGAGCGGTATCGGCAGCGCCGCAGACGGGCCAGCCTCCTCCGCAGTGGGCGCGATATTGCCAAGCGCCGACACCGAGCACCGCGACGAGGGCGATGAGCATGAAGGGCCATTTCCACGGCTCCAGCGGCGGCCGGTTGAGGAGCTGCCCCTGGGCGCGGGCGTTGAGCTGGTTGCTGCCGCTGCGGGCGTCGACGGCGAACGGCTTCACTTCGCTCTTGCCGAACAGCCGCCGGTTGGCTGGCGCGACGGTGAGCGGCACGGTCGCCGACCCGCCGGGCTCGATGTTGACTTGGGCGGGGCTGAAGGCGTAGGTCAACAGGCTCTCGTCGTCGTGGCCTTCGAGGTCGACGCTGAGATTCGTGTTGCCTTCGTTCGCGACCTCGACGCGGAATGCCTTTTTCGAGCGGACGGGCTTCAGCTCCACGGTCATGCCTTCGAACGGCAGGACGTTGAACTTGCCTACGGAGCGGACCTCGACGCGGTGTTCCCGCGAGCCCACGGCGACGGAGAAGCCGTGTTCGCCGGCGCGGGAACCCGCTTCCTTCGGCGCTTGGATAACGATGTTGACTTCGTCACGCGCGCCCGGGAGCAGCGTGAGTTGCGGCCGGGTGACCCTCGCCCAGCCCTCCGGCAGGTCCAGGACGCGGATCGAGATCTCGTCGACGACCGAGCCGCGGTTGTGGATGGCGATAATCGCGGAGGTCGACTGGCCGGCCGCCACGGGTGCATTCGGGGAGGCGAGCGAGGTGCCGATGAACTGGCTGGCGTCGCCGGGTGCTTGGGGAGCCGAGCGGGGCGTCGCACGAGGGGCCTGGGGCGCTTGGGGTGCGGCTGGGGCCACCGGGACGTTGAGCCGCACTGGCGGGGTGGAGGGTGGCGGCGGCGGCGGCGGAGCCGGAGACGTATCGACCACGAAGTCGTCGAGCGGCTGGCTGGCGACTGGCGGCGTGTCGTCGATGATCGGCTCTGGGGCGGGCGGAGGCGGTGGAGGAGGTGGGACGAACGCAGCGACCGGCGGGGCCGGTACGAAGGCGGCGACCCACGTGCCATGGACATCGCCAAAGCGGACGCTGCTCCCGGAAGCAACGGGATGACGGGCCCCGGCCTCGATTTGCAGGCCGTTGAGGTACGTCCCAGTCGCCGAATGGAGGTCTTCGAGCGAGAGTTGGCCGTCTTCGATGGTGAGCATGGCGTGGCGGCGGGAGACCGAGACGTGGTCGACCACGATCCGGTTGCCCGTGGCGCGCCCGAGGATGGCATCGTCAGAATCGAGCGGGTACTCGCGGACTTGGCCATCGGGCGTGGTGAGGCGCAGGGTGCCGTAGAGCATTGGGTGGGGCTCCCAGAGTCGTGTGTCTGGATTCTACCGGTGTGCCCGGTTCGACGCCCCCAGTCCGCCCGACGGCCCGCCTTCCCAGGCCGTTTGGCGCCGCAGTCAACGAAACCGCGGCGTAACATGGCCTCGCGATACTGCGTGCGTGTTTCCGGCGGGGCCGGGGCCTCGCGAAGGAGTGAGAAGATGGCGAGAGCAGTCTTACCCGGTTCACGGCCTGTCGAAGACTCGCTGCTCACCGTGGCCGACGCGCTAGATGAGGTGATGGGCCAGCCCTACGACGAGCAATGGGTGCCGCGCGTCAACCAGACGCTGCACCGCTGCGCGCTGGCCTTGGAGGGCCGCCTGGATGCCGTCGTCCAACAGCTCCCCGACGTTGCGATGAACCCACGCCTGTCTCGGCAGTTTGGGATCTTGGAAGAGGATCTCCGTGGCCTGCTGCTGGCGATTTGGGAGTCGCGCCGGGCAGTGACGACGACGCAGGTGGCGGCGCGCCATGGCCTGCTTCAGCTTGCCAAGCGGCTGCGCAAGGCAGGCGAGGACGAAGTGAACCTGGTGTATGAGGCGGCGTTCACCGAAGACACCGAAACGGCGCTCTAAGAAGGCGTACCGCGCGCGACCCGAATCCCTGCGAACCCGTGCCCGAGGGCCTGACATCGGTCGGGGAAGTCCGATGCGCGAAGCCGGCGGGAGTCCAGTTCCGCCAGCAAGGGCCGCAATGCGACCATGAAGGCCGTCGTGCGGAGCGCTTCGCCGGCCGCCCACGCCGGTTCCACGCTGCTGGCGCCGAGCATCTGGTCGAGGTCGGAAGGCGTGTAGAGTCCGGCCTTTTGTACCATGCTCGGCGCGGAGTAGAGCATGTAGGCGCGCTGGTCCGGGTCGCCGGAATGAAACCCGGCGCCGCTCACGGCGGGGTACTTCGAAAAGGCGCCCTTGGTTTCTTGGACGAGGGCCCGGTAGCGCTCGCGAACCTCGGCGAGACAGACCGCGGGGTCCAGGAGTTCGTCCGCCATGGTTTCGGCGTCCTCCAGCAGGATACGCGCGTGGAGGAGGACGAGCTCGGCTGAGGCGTCGTCCCGGGCTAAGAGTGCATCGAGGTGCATGCCGATACCGGCCATGCTCCGCTCCTTCGAGTGCGCATCCTCCACATGTCAAAGGGGCCGTGTAGCGGCCCCTTTGACGCAATTCTGGGGCCAATGGACCGCTATTCGGCGGCGGTCCAGGCGTCCCAAAGTTGGTGGAAGTGGCGAACCTTCGTCTCATTGTAGCTGGCGAAGACGACCTCGGGATGCTTCATCGCCTTCAGGCCGATTTGGACCTTGGGGACGTTGTAGGTGTCCTGGTTGAAGACGCGCGCGAGCATGCCCAATTCCGGGGCTTCGACCCAGTCGTCGTCGGCGCCGAGCCAGTGGATCGGGGCCGAGGGCGGGCGCGGGCCGTCCTGCGGAAAGGGAGCGAGGAACATGCACTCCATGATGGACTGGTCTGGGTCGTCCCCATAAGGACGGAAGCGGTAGGTGATCCGGTTGAACCCGCCCCACGGGTGGAGGTTGGGGAAGAGGGTGTAGTAGAAGGCGTCGTTGTACTCGGCGTCGGTGTAGTCGTCGGCCATCTGTTCGCCGAGGACGGGTGCCATACCCATGCGGCTCACGCTGGCAGCGACCGCGCGGGCCGATGAGCCCTCGGGCACTGGGATTGCGGACTCCTCGCCATACTGCAGGTCGAACATCGCGTCGATCATCTGCTGCTGGGTGGGCTGCCACTTGATATGGGGGCTGGGGGTGCCGTTCGGCGTGATGGCGCGGGAGTAGTTGCCGAAGACGTCGTACTGCGAGTTTGAATCGCCGAGCGCTGCGAGCAGCTGCGGGTGCGTGACGACGACGTGGTAGGCCTCCATGAAGGCTTCTTGGGCAACTTTCCAGTTGCAGCGCAGGATCTTCGCGACGTGGGCCTGCTTGAAGCGCTTGGAAAGGTCCCAGCGCTTGAACTGGTCCGGGAGGGTGCCAAGGAAGTCCTCGAGGCTGCCGCTGTCTGCGTCGGGGTTGATGAAGACGAAGCCACCCCACGTGCCGACCTTTACTTCGGGCAAGGCGTGGCTTTCTGGCGTGACATCCGGGAAGTCCCAGGCGCAGGTGACATCTTTCAGGCTGCCGTTCACTTCCCAGGCCCAGCCGTGGAACGGGCAGCGGAACTCATCGGCGCGCTTGCCGCCCCATTCGCGAAGCTGACGCCCGCGATGGAGGCAGGCGTTGTAGAAGGCCTTGATCGAGAGGTCGGGCTGGCGGACGACGAGGAAGGAGAGGTGGGCGACGTCGTACACCTGGTAGTCGCCGACTTCGGGGATGTCCTCTTCGCGACAGGCCATCTGCCAGACGCGCTTCCAGATCTTCTCGACCTCGAGGTCGTGGGACGCCCTGGAGAAGTAGCGCTCGGCGGGCACGCGGGTGATGCCGGGCTCGATGGGCGATTCGAGGCGCAAGACGGGCGGGATGGCCCGAGTGTCGCCATCCAGCAGCTGTTGGTAGCTGATGCCGCTGGAGCGGTAGCCGGCGGCCGTTTCGCGGCCTTTGTCCATGATCGTGATCACGCGTGACATGGTTGCCTCCTAGTCGTGGAGCATTTCGAGGGGCTGCATGCGGCGGTTCCAGTTCTGCTCCGGCGGGAGCTTGGAGCCACCGACCCAGACGAGCATGTGGAGGTCGGCGCTATAAATGTCGCCTTCGAGGTATTCGCCGCTCGACCTGAAAACGCCGGACTTCTCGCCTTTGGAGACGCGGACGTTGCCATCGCCGAGGTCCTCATAGATGGCGCCGCTCAGTGGGTGTTCCTTCTTGCGGACCAGTGCCGCCATGGCTGATCGCCCTCCTGGTGGACGTCCCGGCGCGGACGCCGGACGTGGCGGGAACTTTACCAGAACTGGCCCCCACCGCGGAATGCCCCCGAGGTTGGCCCCGAACTCCTCCAACCTTGGTCGGATTTGTGACAGTTTTGACACCCGCGTTCAGGATGCTCGGCTACCATGGTCCCATGAAGACAACCGCACGCAGTATCGAAGCGGCTGGCATGGGCGGCTCGCCGGTCAGCTCTGAGTTTGTGATCGAGGCGCGCAGCCTCCGTAAGACCTACGACACGGGCGGCGTGAAGACGCACGCCCTCAATGGCGTGAGCCTCACGGTCCGCAAAGGCGAGATGGTCGCGATCATGGGCCCGTCGGGCTGCGGCAAGACGACGCTGCTCAACGCGCTTTCTGGCCTCGATGACTTTGACGCCGGCACCGTCCACATCAACGGCGTCGAGATTAACCGCATGGCCGACGACCGGAAGACGGAGTTCCGGGCGAAGGACATGGGCTTCATCTTCCAGACCTACAACCTCCTCCCCGTGCTGAGCGCTGCTGAGAACGTCGAGCTGCCGCTGATCGTCTCCGGGACGAAGCCGAAGGTGGCTCGGGAGCGGGCGCTGGCGGCACTCGACAAGGTCCATCTGCGTGACCGGGCGAACAGCCGGCCGAACCAGCTCTCCGGTGGTCAGCGGCAGAGGGTCACGATCGCCCGATCGATCGTGAATGAACCGGCGATCATGTGGGCCGACGAGCCGACGGGCGCCCTCGACTCCAAGACCGCCAACGAGATCATGGATGTCATTCAGGACCTCAACCGCGTCGCTGGGCAGACCGTGGTGATGGTGACGCATGATGCGAAGGTCGCTGCGCGCTGCCACCGGACGGTGCACATGGCCGACGGCGAGATCGTGAAGGAGTCGACGCGCGAGGAGATGAAGGCGGTGGCGGCGAGCGGCGGCGCCGCCGCGATGTAGGGCGGATGCGCATTACGGTGCCGGAGGCGGGACTCCCAGCCGGCGGCAGATCGAACGGACGAGCCGGTTGTCGATCTCTTGATGACGAGGGAGGCTGTCGAACGCACCGGTCGCGACGTTGCGCCAGATATCATGGCGCTTCCCGTTACGTGCGAACTCGCAACCGTTTTGGAGAAGGTAGCGTTCCAAGTCGCCGCGTTTCACCCGACCGCGACGGTTGTTTGAAGGGCCTGGCCCGACGCGAGCCGGGCAGCCTCGTCCTTGAGGTACTCGTGGACCAACGTGATCGCATCCCGGAGGTCATCGATCGCCTCCTGTGGCGTGCGCCCCTGCCCATTCGCCCCCGGGACCTCGGGTGACTGGGCGATGAACCAGCCGTCGTCGCCCAGTTCGACGATCGCGGAGTAAACGTTCTGCACACTGGCATTCTATCGGGCCGCGGCCGGCGATTCCACGACGCGACCTTTCAACGTGGCCGACGGCGAGATCGTGGAGGAGTCGACGCGCGAGGAGATGAAGGCGGTGGCGGCGAGCGGCGGCGCGGCCGCGATGTAGCGGATGCGCATCCCCACCGATTTTGCAGAGTGTTTACAAAGGGGACGGACGGGTTTCACACCGGGTTGCTACAGTGGACGCACTGACTAAGGGTGCTCGCAGACACCATCCCCGCCAATTTGCTGCGAGCGCCCTTCCTCTCCCACACCGCTGGTCCCGGCGGGCGAGGATTTCCGAACTACCTTCTGGTACATCGAATGAGGCCCTCCGAACGGAGGGCCTCTTCGTGTCTAAGCGGCCCAGCTCGCGGGGCCGCCCGACCGCATACGAAGCCGGCTCGCCGGGCTAACGTGCAGAAATGGGAATGTGCGCAGTCGAGCTCTACTGGATCCCGGTCGCAGCGGGGACGCCGCGCGCCCAACGGGCGAGCCTCTGGCTCTGGGAAGCGTTCGAAGCGGCACGGGCTCGTCGCCCTCGTGCCACCTTGTACCATTCGGCCCTGAAGCTCCACGCCGGAGATGGCGTCACGCGCACGCTCGAGTTGACACCGGAGTTCATCGGCACGCCGGAGCCACCGATCGTCGTGGGCGCGGTCTTCTCGAAGCCGCTCGCCCGGTGGCGGCTCTTTCGCTACCAGTTGCGCGAGCTCACCGTTGAGCGCCTCCCAGACGAAGGGTGGGCGGTCGCGAGCCCGGTCTGCCTCTCGGAGGAGGTGGCGGCTGTCGAACGCGTGCTCAGGCTTGCGCCGAGCGTGCCGCCGCATACCTGGGGACGCCGCCTCCACGGGATGAAGGAGATGTGGACCTCGGACTCGGCCATCTCATGGTTGCTGGGGACTGCGGGGGTAGACCTCACCGGAGTCCGTCCGCCGCCGGGCGGGAGGGCGCCCGGCTGGGACGCCGGTATCCGGCTCGCCACCGGCATGCTTAGGGGTCGAGGCTAGAGACCGCCCAACTCCCGCTGCATCTGTGCCAGACCCATTGGCCCCAATTCGAGCGCGCGTTGGTGCCAGGCCTTGAGGTCGAAGGCCTCGCCCGCCGCCCGCTTGGCCGCCTCGCGCGCTTCGAGCCAGCAGCGCTCGCCGACCTTGTAGCTGATCGCCTGGCCGGGCGTCCCGAGGTAGCGCGTCACTTCGCTGCGCATGAACTCCTCTGGGAAGCAGGAGCGCTCCTTGGCGAACGCGTCGCCCAAGGCAGCGTCCCAGACTTCGCCGGGGTGGAAGCGGTCGTCCGCTGGGATCCGGAGGCCGAGGTGCATGCCGATGTCGACGATCACGCGCACCGCACGGAGGGCCTGGGCGCGGAGCATCCCGAGGTAATAGTCGGGCACTTCGAGGTAGCCGAGCTCGCCCATCAACCGCTCGGCGTAAAGCGCCCACCCTTCGCCATAGCCGGATGTGCTCGAAAGGCCGAGTGCTTGGAAGCGGGTGAGCTTGTCAGCGAGGTACCGCGTCATGCCGACCTGGAGGTGGTGCCCTGGGACGCCTTCGTGGTAGGCGATGGACACCTCGCCCCACAGGGGGAAGCGCGTCTTGCCTCCCGTCGGGTACCAGGTGCGGCCGGGGCGGCTGAAGTCCTCACTCGGGCCGGTGTAGTACATCGCCAAGGCGCCGCCTGGCGGTGCGATCAGCGCCTCGATACGGCGCAACGGCTCGGGGATTTCGAAGTGCTTGCCGTCCATCTCGGCGATCGTCCGGTCTTGGAGGTCCTGCATCCAGCGCTGGAAGGCGTCGACGCCGCCGATTGCGCGGGCGGGGTCGCGTTCGAGGAAGGCGATCGTCTCGGGCACGGTGGCGCCGTCGAGGATTTTGGCCGCGGTCGCCTGCATCTCGCCTTCGATCCGGTGGAGCTCGTCCCAACCCCAGCGGTAGGTGTCTTCGATGTCCAAGGCGATGCCGTTGAAGTTGCGCGATTCGCGCTGGTAACGCTCGGGACCGACGCCATCGGCGTCCGTCGCTTGGTCGAAGTAGGTCTCGCGGAGAAAGCGCGCCGCGCCGGCATAGGCCTCGCCCGCGGCGGCCGCCCCGCGCTCGATGTCCGCACGGAGGGCTGGCGCATCGACCGCCGCGGCATCGAACCCCGCAACAAGTCCCTGAAAGAAGCCGGGTTCTTGCAGGCCGGCCCACGCTTCGGACTGGTCGATGTTGGCTTGCACCTGACGCCTTGCCGCCGTGAGGCCGCGCCGGGCGCCTTCTTCGAGTGTCCGCTGGAAACTGGCGACCGAAGCTTGAACCTCGGCGAGGCGGGTCGAGATAGCTGCCCAATCGTCCTCGGTGGCCTTCGGCATGAGGTCGAAGGTCCCGCGAATGCCGCGGAGCGGTGAGCGGATGATGCTCAATTCGCGGAGGTGGTCGCCCGCGGCCACGCGGTCGAGGCGAAGTTGGAGGCGTTCGTGGATCGCCTCCTTGGCGATGCGGTCGCGTTCGTCCTGCGGACGGAGCGCAGCGAGTGCGGCGAGTGTTTCGCGATAGAGGGCGCTGACCGCGGCCTCGCCGTCGGGGGAGTAGTCGGTGAGCCGATGGTCGTGGCCAGCGATGCCCATCCCGGTCGCGGAGACGGGGTCGAGGGCGGCGAGGCGCTCGACGAAGGTGTTGGCGAGTTCTGAAATGGGGGTCACGCTCGCTCCCAGGTGCGGGTTTGCCGGGCGCGCCCACCGGCGCGGCCTGGCGGCCGCTCGTGTACGATACGTGAGCGAAGCGGCCCGTGGATCGCGCCGTTCGGCCCCTGTCTCGGGAATCGGACGACCTCATGACCTTCGGTAGACCTCACGCCGGTGCCCGACGTGGAGCACGAGGACGACCACCTCGTCTTGATAGATGTCGTAGAGGATGCGGTAGTCGCCAACTCGGATTCTGTATTCTGCCAGGTCGCCCTTGAGCCGAACGCTCCCCGGTGGGGTCGGGTCTTCGCATAACCTGGCGGCGGGCCTCGATCAGGCGTGGGCGATGCGCTGGCGAAACGGCTCGGAGTTCCTTTTGGGCCGTGGCCGACCAGTCGACCCTATAGGAGGCCATCGCGCTTCAACTGGCGTACGAACTCGTCGTGCGACATGCGGGGTTCGTCACGTCGCTGAGCCATGAGTGCGCGGTCGACCGCATCTTCGAGGTCTTCGAGAAGCGCCTCGTAGTCCTGGATCGCGATGACGACCGCCGTCCGCTTGCCGTCGCAGTCGGTGAGGTATTGGACCTTGAGTTCCGTCTCCACTGCCATGCTCCCATGATACCCGGTAAAACCCGCTCGCCGTCAGCGGTAGCAATGCCGAGTGCACCGCTATACTCGCGCCTATGTCCACGAACGTCCCCGGCGTCAACTACGAGAACGTCCGCCGTTGGTTCGCCCAGCAGATCGAAGGCGGCGATTGCGACCTCGACTTTCAGCTGATCGGCGATGGCCGCTCGAACATCACCTACCTTGTCCGCGGCAACGGCAACACGTGGGTGATGCGCCGCCCGCCGCTCGGCCACGTCTTGCCCACGGCCCACGACATGGCGCGCGAGTTCAAGGTCCAGTCGGCGGTCACGAAGGTCGGCTACCCGGCGCCCAAGATGCTCGCGCTCTGCGAGGACCCGGCAGTGAACGAGTACCCGTTCTACGTTATGGACTTCAAGGACGGCATCATCATCGTCGCGGACGTGCCGGCCGGCTTTGCCGAGACGCCCGAAGCTCGCGGGAAGATCGGCCAGGCGCTGGTCGACAACATGGTCCGGCTCCATGGGATCGACTACCCGGCCGTCGGCCTCGGGGATTTCGCCCACAAGCCGGAGGCGTACCTCGAGCGCCAGGTGAGGCGCTGGTCGGAACAATGGGAACGCAGCAAGACGCGCGAGATCCCCGAAATTGACGAACTGATCCGGCGGCTGCGTGGGGCGATCCCCCAGTCCGCGCCGCCGACTATCGTCCACGGCGACTACCGCCTCGGAAACATCATCTTTAACCGGGATGACCCCGGCAAAGTCGAAGCCGTGCTCGACTGGGAGATGTCCACGCTGGGCGACCCGATCGCGGACCTCGGCTACACGCTTGTCTATTGGGGGAACAGCGGCGACAACGAGATGCGCCGTCGGGCCCGCCCGATGTCGGCGATCACGGCCCAGGAAGGCTTTTGGACGCGCGAACAGATCATCGCGGAGTACGGCCGCCAGACGGGCCGCGACGTCTCGAACGTCGATTACTACGAGGTGTTCGCGAATTACAAGCTCGCGGTGATCACGGAGGGCATCTATAACCGCCACACCCAGGGCAAGACGACCTTCAACGAGGCCGCTGGGGCATCAATGGCCGAATCAGCGAAGAACCTTATCGACCTCGCGCTGGCGCAAGCGGACGCGAGCCCGAACCCGAGGCTCCGCGGGAGCTTCTAACGGCTTCGCCCATTCGCACCGACCGCGCTTTGCCGCCGGGGCCGCGCGCGAGTAGCTTCCGTACACCATGTCTGCTGCCGTTGAAACGCTCCTTGCCGCTCTCACGATCGAAGAGAAAGTCTCCCTCTGCGCGGGGATCGACACCTGGCACACGCCGCCCATCGGACGCCTCGGGATACCCGCCCTCAAGATGACCGACGGCCCGTCGGGCGCGCGTGGCGTGTGGTTCAATGGCGGCCCGGCGACCGTCAACGCCCCCTGTGGGATCGCGCTGGGCGCGACCTGGAACCCGGCGCTCGTCGAAGAGGTCGGCCGTGTGCTGGGCAGCCAAGCACTGACGAAGGGCGCCCAGGTGCTGCTCGGGCCGACCGTGAACATGCACCGCCACCCGCTGAACGGCCGCCACTTCGAGTGCTACAGCGAAGACCCGCACCTCGCCTCGGAGCTCGCCGCTGCGTACGTCGAGGGCGTCCAGTCCCAACGCGTGGCGACGGCGATCAAGCACTTCGTCGCCAACGACCAAGAGTTCGAGCGCATGACGATCTCAAGCGACGTCGACTCGCGGACGCTGCGGGAGGTGTACCTCGCGCCGTTCGAAGCGGCCGTCGTGCGCTCGCGGTCGAAGTCGATCATGTCCGCCTACAATCGCCTCAACGGGAACTACTGCGCGGAGCATGACTGGCTGCTCCGCGCTGTCCTCGCCCACGAATGGGAGTTCGACGGCTTCATCGTCTCGGACTGGTTTGGGACGCAGTCGACCGCGGCTTCGGCGAACGCGGGTCTTGGCGTCGAGATGCCGGGCCCTCCGAACTGGATGGGCGACAAGCTGCTGGAGGCTGTGACCAGCGGCGAGGTGCCGAACTGGGTGGTCGACGAGAAGGTCATCCGGCTGCTTACCGTGATGGAGTGGTGCGGCATCCTCGAGCCCGGCTACGAGCGCCCGCCCGAGCGCGCCCTCGACCTCCCGCAGGACCGCGAGGTCATGCGGCGGGCTGCTCAGGAGGCGATCGTCCTCCTCAAGAATGATGGCATCTTGCCGCTCGACCCGGCGAAGCTCCGCCGCGTCGCCGTGATCGGGCCCAATGCCGCGACCGGCCGCATCCAGGGCGGTGGCTCGGCGAATGTGACTCCGCACTATGCCGTAAGCCCGCTCGACGGCCTCCGCGGGCGGCTCGGCCCGGGCGTCGAGGTTCTCTTCGAGCATGGCTGCACGATTGACCGCGTCCCGCCGCCGGCCGGCCCGCTCGGCGTCCGAAGTGGCGGCAAAGCGGGCTTCAGCGTCACGTTCCATCGGCCCGGGGAGGCCGACGTGCTGGCCACCCAGCAGGTCCGCGAGTTGATGCTGACCTGGATCGGCGACGTCCCGGGCGTCGGGCGGGGGCCGGTCGACATTGTCGCCGCGGGCGAGTTCACCTGCCCAGAGTCCGGCGATTGGACGGTCTCGCTGAGCGCTGGCCGGTTGTTCGTCGACGGCGCGCTCGTGTTGGACACCGTCGCACCCCCCGCGAACGCATACCAGGGCAGGACGCAGGTCCGGCTCCCGGTCCGCTTCGAAGCCGGGCGCACCTATGCCCTGCGAGCGAAGGCCTATGTCCCGGATGCCCGAATCGCAACCTACCGGTTCGGTCTCCAACCTCCGCAGCACGCCGACGCCATGGAGCGCGCGGTCGTAGCCGCGGCCTGGGCGGACGTGGCGATAGTCGTCGCCGGGACGAACAGCGAGTTCGAGAGCGAAGGCGTCGACCGCAAGAGCCTCGACCTCCCCGGCGACCAGGCGGAGCTTATCCGGCGAGTCGCGGCGGCGAACCCGCGGACGGTCGTCGTCCTGAATACGGGCTCGCCGTTCGACACGTCGTGGGATACGGGCGTCGCCGCGCTTGTCGAGATGTGGTTCCCGGGCCAGGAGTGCGGGCGAGCCCTCGCGGATGTGCTCTGTGGCGAGGCCGACCCCGGCGGCCGCCTGCCGACGACCTTCCCGGTGCGACTCGAAGACACGCCCGCCTTCGCAAATTACCCCGGCGTCGAGGGACGCGTCGCGTATGGAGAGGGCGTATTCATTGGCCATCGCTGGTACGAAGCCAGAGGGCTGCCGGTGAAGTATCCGTTCGGCCACGGCCTGAGTTACGCAGCGTTCGAGCTGGGCCCGCTTATCTTGGAACGCCGGGAGGCGCCGCTACGCGAACCGGTGCGGTGCTCGGTTGACGTCCGCAATACCAGCGGCCGGGCCGGGAGCACCGTCGTCCAGCTGTACGTCCACGACTCGGAGGCGAGCGTGGCCCGCCCACCGCAGGAGCTGAACGCGTTCGCGAAGGTGACGCTGGCGGCTGGCGAGACCCAGCGGGTCGCGTTCGAGCTTGCCCCGCGGGCCTTCGCGTTCTGGGATGACGACCAGCCGGGCGGCTGGAAGTGTGAGCCCGGCGCCTTCGAGCTCCGCATCGGCCTCTCCTCTGCCGACATCCGTGCACGAGCGGGGCTGGTCATCACCGGCGCTGCGCCGTGATTCGGTCTTTCGCGCGGCTGGCGCCCGTAGCGTCGCGTCGGTAGAGTCGGGCGACTGACTGTGCGCCTGGAGGCTCGCTATGGAGTTCGCGTTTGCCCCGGAGGCCCTTGCCTTCGAGAAAGAGGTCCGGACGTTCCTGGATGCCGAATGGCCCGCCGAAATGCGCTCCCGTGGCGCCGAGGGCGACAACTACGATGCCGAACGCGGCTTTCGCAAGAAGCTCGCCGCCAAAGGCTGGCTGACGATGGCCTGGCCAGAAGAGTACGGCGGGCAACGCCGCACCTTCGAAGAGATGTACCTCTTCCAAGAGGCCTGCAATTACGTCGGGGCGCCAAAGGCGACGGTGGCCGTCCAACAGGTCGGGCCTGTCCTCATGCAGTTTGGCACCGATGAGCAGCGCGAGCGCTTCCTGCCGCCGATCGCCCGCGGCGATGTCGAGTTCGCCCTCGGCTACACCGAGCCCGATTCCGGCACCGACCTCGCCTCGCTGCAGCTTCGCGCGGTGCGTGACGGCGACAGCTACGTGCTCAACGGGATAAAGCGATTCACGAGCTCCGCGCACCGCTCTGAGTACGTCTGGCTCGCAGCCCGCAGCGACCCAGCGGCGCCGAAGCATAAGGGCATCTCTATGTTCCTGGTCGACCTGAAAACGCCGGGCATCACCGTGAAGCCGATCTGGACGCTCGCCGGGTACCGGACGAACGAGGTCTACTACGCCGACGTCGTGGTCCCGCGGACGGCGCTCGTTGGCGAAGAGAATCGCGGCTGGTATTACGCGGCCCACGCTCTCGACCATGAGCGCGTTTCGATCTTCACGGTCTCGAGCGTCCGGGCCGTCTGGGATTCGCTCTACCGCTGGGCGCAGACGCCGGACGCCGGTGCTGGGAAGCCCTGGGACCGCGATCAGGTGAAGATCACGCTGTCGACGTTCAAGGTGGAGCTCGAGGTGTTGCAACTGCTCAGCTATCGCATTCTTGGGATGCTGAAGCGCGGCGAGCACCCGAACTATGAGGCGAGCATCGTCAAGATCTTCTCGACGGAGATGATGCAGCGCCTGCAAAACGCGGGGATCAAGCTGCTGGGGCTCGGAGGCCAATTGACGCCGTTCGAGGCGCGCGCCCCGATTGGCGGCCGCATCGAGAACGGCTATCGATCGGCGGTAATGCCGACGTTCGGGGCCGGGTCGAACGAGGTGATGCGCAACATCATCGCTCAGCGAGGTTTCGGCCTGCAGCGGGGCTAAGGGAAAGGGCCACGACGACAGCGAAGAGGCCCACC
>JBJXFX010000106.1:0-15577 GCA_046152925.1 Dehalococcoidia bacterium | reverse complement strand
TGACCTGGTGGTGTGATCGACTCTACTTCTTGCCGCGGAGGATGTCGATGGCCCGGAAGACTTGGATGTCCCCCTGGTCGACGTACTGCTCCGAGGTCATCGGAAGTTCGATGTCGGGCTTCACGCCCAGGCCCTCAATGAGTTCGCCCTTCGGGGTGAGCCAACGTCCGATGGACGCGTAGAGGGCGCCACAATTCCCCTTGGGGTCGTCACAGTTCTTCAGCGGGAACAACCGGTTGACTGTGCCCTTGCCGAAGCTCGTGGTGCCTAGGATGGTCGCGCGGCCGTTGTCTCGGAGGGCCGCGGCCAGCACTTCGGACCCGCTCGCGCTGCCGCTGTCTTGCAGGACGACGATCGGGATTTTGGTGAGGAGGCCGCCGCGCTGGGCGCTCGTCGTCGACTGCTTCCCGTCGGAGTCTTGCTCGATGATGATTGTTCCCTGATCGAGGAACTCGTCGGCGACGTTGACGGTCGCGGTGAGGCCGCCACCCGGGTTGCCGCGGACATCAAGGATGAGGCCCTTGCAGCGGCTGGCGAAGTTCGCGGCCTTCGTTTTGAGCTCGGAGAGCGTCTTGTCGTGGAACTGGGCGATCGCCAAGTAGCAGACATCCGTCACGGCTGCGCCGTCTCGGTCGACGAGCTGGTCCTTGCTCTCCCCGGGGATGACTTCGAGGTTCGGGTCGGTGAAGACGCTCTCGATGTCAATCTCGCCGCGCGTCACGGTGATCTTCTCTTGGGTGCCATCGGTGTGCTGGACGAGCAGCGTCACGGTAGTGCCGCGCGGGCCACGGATCTGGTCAACGGCATGCGAGTCGGTCCAGCCGTCGGTCCGTTCACCGTTGACTTCGAGAATGATGTCGCCCGTCTTGATCCCGGCCTTCTCGGCGGGCGAATCGCGGAAGGGCGCGACGATCTGGATCTGGCCCGTCCGGTCGCTGACGGATGCGCCAATCCCTTCATAGCTCGAAGCCAGTTGCAGGTTGCTCGAGCGCAGCTCGTCGGGCGAGATGTAGTGCGTCTCGCGGTCGTTGAGCGAGGTGATGATGCCGTTGATCGCGGCATCCTTGAGTGCGTCGGGGTCGATCACCTTGCGGTCGACGTACTGGGTCTGGAGCAAGTTCACGATCTCATCGATCACGGCGGCGCCAACCGAGGCGCCGGAACTGGTCTCGTTTCGTGCCGACGTCGCCGGCGCGGCTGGCGCGCTGTCGTCTTGGCGGAGCTCTTGGACGCCCCAACCCAACGCGAACGCGAGGGTGACGAGGGCGAGGAGGAGAAATCCGACGGCGGCTGCCCGGGCGAGACGCTCGGCAGAACTCGGCTTGGGCGGGTCGCTGAGCATTTCCATTGCCACCTAGGACCTTCGGGGAGCGTGCCCATACGGGCCGCCTTTCAGTCTACCGTCCGCCGATCTGGCGCAGCAATGCGGGCCGCTTACCCCATGTTTACACGGAGTGGCATCAGTGGGTCGCGAAGAAGGCGAGCTCGCCCGGCCCGACAAGCTCGAAGGGCTTCCCGCGCTCAGCGGGCCAGTACCAGACATAATCCGTCGGGGCAGACGAGAACGAGGCGGCCACGCCGTCACTCAGGAGCCGCCCAGAGATCGTGAGCCCGCTCCCGCCCGGCGCCCAAAGGCGATGTGACTGGCTGTATTGGTCGAAGAAGCCAAGGTAGGTCCGCAAGTCCTGCGCCGGGACGAACCCCTCGGTCGCTGCGAGGAACGCGCCGTCGGCAGTGTGCACACGGACCGCGTAGCGGCCGTCGCCCGTCTGGAGCGGCACCACGACCGCAACACGGTCGCCAAGCGGGCTCCAGAGCGCGGCCACAAACGGCCCACGGAGGATCGGGCGGACCGTCCCCGGCCGGGCGGTGTCGATGGCAAAGAGCTGCTGGAAAACGCCGGCATCGGCCTCCACCGTCAGCGCGACCGACACCTCGGTCGAGCCGGGGATGGTCGAAAGGGCGACGCCTCCTTCGAACGTGCTCAACCGTTGCTGCACGCCCGACTCGACGTCGTAGCCGACCACTTCGACCCCGGGCGGATAGGGCCGCGCAAAGGCAACCACGGAGCCAGCCGCGGCGAACGCTGGTGCGCGGAAGCCGATTGCGTCGTCGGCCAGGAGCTTCGAGTCGCGATCATCGAGGTCGTAGACGCGCATCTCCTGCCCACCATGGAAGGCCAGCCAGCGCCCATCAGGCGACCAGGCCTCGAACATCGGGGCGGCCTGGGCCACGCTCACGCCCGTGAACGCCCCGTCGACGTCGGAAAGGGCGAGCTGGAGCCCCTCGGCGCCCGGCACGACCATGGAGAGGGTGTTGCCGTTCGGCGCCCAAAGCACGTAGTGCGGGATACGCAGGGCGATCGCCGGCGGCGCTCCGGGTGGCGAGGCGTAGAGCAACTTGGTAACGCCGTCTCCCACGGGCACCGCCTCGACAGCGCTGCGTGGCGTCCGGGCCGTCGCCGAGAGCGATGAGACGGCGATCAGGTCCCGCGTTGGGTGCCAGGAGGGCCAACGCCCTTCGCTACGGAGCGGCGTGCGGACCCAGCCAGCGGCGCGCGGCGCGCGTGCATAGAGGGAGAGGGCGCCACCACGTTCGACAACGGCCATGCGTCCAGTAGTCATCTTCGATTCCAGGAAGTACGGGAATCGGCCGTGGCGCGCAACTCGGGCAGGCCGACGGGTTGCTTGGGAAGGTCTCGGTAACGGTTCAACTTCGCACTATATCAGTTATGGTCGGCCAGAGGGCTGGTTTGGCACCAGATTGGACTCTTATGTCTCTGCTTGTCACCGGACGACTACACGCCCGTCACGCTCTTTCCGTTGTTCTGTCACCGCCTCCGGCGGAACACTTGGGCTACCGAATCGCATTCGACAGACGTCGGTCGGTGGCGATTCGGGTGTGAAAGCGGGGTACACGAAATCACCATGGAATGGCAGTTGTCTGCGCCCACAACTGACATCGACAACGACATCGAAGAAACACCGGGACTGGAGATCGCTTCACGGCTCACGCTGGAGGAGCAGCAGCAACTGGTCATGCAATACGCACCCTTGGTGCGGCGCGTGGCCCGCTCCCTGCCCTTGGAGATCCCAGGGCTCCTGGAATTCGAAGATGCCGTTGGCTACGGGACGTGCGGCCTTGTCGAGGCCGTCCGTCGCTACGACCCAACCAAAGGTACGAACTTCCACGCGTACGCTGTGCGCCGCATCCGCGGCTCTATGATCGACGCGTTCCGCCGGATGGACCGGCTCAGCCGCACGATGCGGCAGAAAGCGCGCGATGTGCAGCGCGCCCAGAGCGAGCTCGAGACACTCCTCGGCCGCTCACCCACCGACATCGAGGCCGCGCAGCATCTCGGGGTCACCCTCGAGCAGTACCGCGAAGCGTCCTCGAACTCCCGGTGGGTCACCGTCTCCCTCGACCGGATGCTCGAAAAGGACGACGACGGGGACTCATTCCCGGCCGCCGAGATGCCCACTGCCGACGAGGACATCGACTTCACCAAGTCCTTCGAAGAGAAGGAGTTGCTGGAGGACCTCGCCCGCGCCGTCCAGGGCTTGCCCGAGCGGGAGCGGCTCGTCGTCTCCCTTTATTATGTCGAGCACCTGACGATGAAAGACATCGCCGCCGTGCTCAACGTCTCCGAGACGCGCGTCTCCCAGCTTCACGGCCAGGCGGTCAAACGCCTCCGGCGCGCGCTCGTGCGGGATGCCGCATAGCACCTGGGACCGACCGAACATCACCGGACGGGCCGCCTTTGGGCGGCCCGTTCTCGTGCCGCCGACCTGCCTCGGGCCTTTCGGTGGATACCGTGTAACAGTCCACGCAGCGTCCACTGAGCGCTCCCTAAACCCTGTTCAACGATACGGCGGGGTCGATTATGGGAGAGAGAAGGCGACGGGGCGTCGACCAGACCAACCAAGACGCCCGGCCAGCGGGATGCAAGGCGCCCAATTCGGGCACAGAGCATCCCCTCGGTTCCTGAAGTGAGGAGTTCGCTTATGCCAGAACGGCACGACGACGGCTTCAAGAGCACCGTAGCGTTTGTGACGCACACGCGTGACTATCGCTCGTCTGAAGTCCTGCCCGCCCTTGCGCGGCACGGGTACACGACGACAGAGCGCCCGCACGACCGGGACACGGAGAAGCTGCTCTCGCAGTTCGACCCCGACCTGGTCGTCCTCGCGGTGGACCCGCGGATCGATACGGACCTGCAGCTCATCAAGAACATCGCGAAGAACGTCCACGGCGCGCTGCTCGTGCTCGCTCCGGGCCCCCACGCGAACGGCCTTTCGAGCGCGCTCGAAGCGGGCGCGGACATCTGCCTCCGAGACACCGACGGCATCGAGATCCTCAGCGCCCAGCTGAGCGCGCTCTCTCGCCGCAACCCGGCCGCTCCCCAAGAGCCCGCCGGCGACATGCCGAGCGTGATCGCCGTGCGCGACCTCCAGCTGGACTTCGACCGTTGCCAGGCGATCCGCGACCAGGACGTCATCCCGCTCACGCCCACGGAGTTCAAGATCCTCGCCTTCCTCGCGAGGAACGCGGGCAAAGTGGTGAGCCCGGTCGACATCCTTCGCAACGTGCAGGACTACACCTACTCCGAACGCGAAGCGCAGGAGATCGTCAAGGTGTACATCCGCCGCATCCGGCGCAAGGTCGAGCTCGACCCCTCGGAGCCGAGCTACATCGTGAACGTGCGCGGCTTCGGTTACATGCTCGAACGCCGCACCACCGCCCGCCGGGAAACGGCCCGACCGGCGCGGGCTGCCTAGTTTTCAGCCAGGGCAAGGAGCGAAAGGGGGCGCTGGGCGCCCCCTTTCGTTGTCCCGCAGGATGGGTGCGGCGAACGCCGCTCCCGTTAGGCGACGGTCACTTCCGGGCAGAGGTAGACGTCCTGGATGGCGTTGAGGAGGCCGATGCCCTCGTTCATGGGGCGTTGGAAGGCCTTTCGGCCGCTGATCAGGCCCATGCCGCCGGCGCGCTTGTTAATCACCGCAGTCCGGACCGCCTCGGCGAGGTCGCTTTCGCCCGAGCTGGCGCCGCCGGAATTGATCAGGCCCACGCGGCCCATGTAGCCGTTGGCCACTTGGTAACGCGTGAGATCGATCGGGTGGTCGGTGCTCAGCTTCGAGTACATGCGCTCGTCGAACTTCCCGTAGGAACCGCTCTGGTTGAGCGCTTTGAACCCGCCGTTCGTTTCTGGGAGCTTCTGCTTCACGATGTCGGCTTGGATGGTCACTCCGAGGTGGTTCGCCTGCGCCGTGAGGTCGGTCGAGGTCTCGTGATTGACGCCGTCGACCTTGAACTTCGGGTTGCGCAAGTAGCACCAGAGCACCGTCGCCATGCCCAATTCATGCGCCAGCGCGAACTGTTGCGCGACTTCGACGATCTGGCGGCCGCTCTCTTCCGACCCGAAGTAGATCGTCGCCCCGACCGCGACCGCGCCCATGTTCCAGGCTTCCTTCACGGTGCCGAACAGGATCTGGTCGAACTTGTTCGGGTAGGTCATGAGCTCGTTATGGTTGATTTTGACGATGAACGGTATCCGGTGGGCGTAGCGCCGCGAGACCGAGCCCAGCACGCCAAACGTCGAGGCCACAGCGTTGCAGCCGCCTTCGACGGCGAGCCGGACGATGTTCTCCGGGTCGAAGTAGGCCGGGTTCTTGGCGAACGAGGCGCCGCCCGAATGCTCGATCCCTTGATCGACGGGGAGGATGCTCACATACCCGGTACCGGCGAGCCGGCCGTTATTCAAGATCTGCTGGATGCTCCGGAGCACCTGCGGAGGCCGGTCGCTTTCGCCCCAAAGGCGATGCACGGAGTCCGGACCCGGCAGGTGGAGGTGGTCACGGCTAATCGTCTCGGAACGGTGGTCGAGAAGCAGCTTTGCGTGCTCCCCGAGGATATCAGCAATGTTGGAAAGCCCAAGCCTGGGCGCGGGGTCGGCGAGCACCATCTGGCAACGCTCCTGTTCTGGGGATCCTGGCGCCCGGTATTCTACCGCGCGGGCTCTCGGGCGCGCACCATCATTGCGCCCGAAGGGAGACGCCAAGTGGACGGCAAGGGCCGCCAAAGTAGCTCAGCCCCGATAGACTGCGGGACATGCACCCGCTCCTCGAACGCCTGCTCATTCCCGGCGCACCGTCTGCGCTTCGCCAAGGTCAATCCCCTGGCCCCGAAGACTGGCGCGCCCTGGCATCGTTGTCGGCACTCGGGGCCCCTGCGGACGCCGAGGCTGCGCGTTATGTCGTTCGCCAGCATGCCGTCAGCCGCGGCGTCCGCCCCGCGTCGATCGCGGCGTTCTATGCGGCGCGGGCGAGGGGCGAAGTCGCGAGTTTCACCGTCCCCGCGGTCAACGTCCGCGGGATGACGTTCGACATCGCCGCGGCGCTCTTCCGGGCCGTCATCGCACACGACGGCGTCGCCATCTTTGAAATCAACCGCGCCGAGCTCGGGTTCACGGGCCAGACGCCAGCTGAGTTCGCCACATCCGTGCTCGCGGCCGCCTGCGCTGAGGGCTACGACGGCCCCGTGTTCCTTCAGGCCGACCACATGATGCTCAACGCCGCGGCCTTTGCGGCGGACCCGGCCGCCGAGGTCGACGCTGTTTGGAAGCTGATGGACGCGTGCATCGCGGCCAGCTTCTGGAACATCGACATCGACGCTTCGACGTTGGTCGACCTCAGCTTCGCACGGGTCGAAGACCAGCAGCGCGTGAACGCCGAAGTGACCGCCGACCTCGCGCGGCGCATTCGCGGCCAAGATCCGGACCGGTTCGAAATCTCGATCGGCGGAGAAATAGGCGAGGTTGGGTCGCACAATACAACCGTCGAAGAACTGACGGCGTATTGTGACCAAGTCTTGTCGCTCTATCCTGAGACGCGTCTTCGGAAGGTAAGTGTCCAGACTGGGACGAAGCACGGCGGCGTTGTCCTCCCCGATGGGACGATCGCCGATGTGAACCTCGATTTCGAGACGCTTCGCGAGATTTCGCGAGTGGGACGCGAACGGTACGGCATGGCAGGCGCGGTCCAGCACGGCGCGAGTACGCTGCCTGAGGAGTTGTTCAGCCGGTTTCCCGCGGTCGAGACGGCGGAGGTGCACCTGGCCACGGGCTTCCAAAGCATCGTCTTCGACCACCCAGCGTTCCCGCTGGACCTCCGCGCGGCGATGGAAGCACACGCGCGCGCCCACCTGGGTGCCGACCGAAAAGCGGCTGATTCCGAGGCGCAGTTCCTCCATTCGGCCCGGCGCAAGCTCTGGGGACCGTTTAAGGCGGAGCTTTGGTCGTTGGAAACGCCGATCCGCGAGGCGATCGGGCTTGCGCTTGAAGAGCGATTTCGGGCGCTACAAATCTCGCTTGGCGTCCAGGATTTCGGACGCATGGCCAAGAAACTTGCCCAACAGTCAGTATAAACTGCCACCAATCCGGTGTCTTAACCTCTTCTAACCTTGGGTCTTTACCTAAGTTTAGACTTCGTGATAGTAAGCTCTGAGCTAACGGTACGGAGGCGTGAGGCGCACCATGCGTGTCTTGGTCGTTGAAGATGAAGAACCCATCGCCAGCGCAATTGAGCGGGGCTTGATCAAGCTGGGCTACGCTGTGGACGTCGCTCTCGACGGCGCCGAGGCCATCGAGAAGGCAGCCGTGAACACCTACGACGTTGTCTGCCTGGACCTCAACCTGCCGAAGCTCGACGGCATGGAGGTCTGCCGGCGGCTGCGGGACGACCGTTTCGCCGGCGGGATCATCATGTTGACCGCGCGGAGCGCAATCCGTGACCGTGTCGACGGGCTCGACAGGGGTGCCGACGACTACCTGGTGAAGCCGTTCGCGTTCAGCGAGCTCGCCGCCCGGATCCGCGCCATCACCCGGCGCGAGGGTGGGCTGCGCGAACCGATGATCAACACGCGCGGCCTGGAGCTCGACCCGAACACCAACCGCGTGAAGCGCGACGGACAGGAAATTCACCTTACCCCCAAGGAATTTGCCCTGGTGTACTATCTAGCCAGGAACGAGGGGCGCGCGGTGCCGCAGGAAGAGCTCCTCGAACACATCTGGGATGAGCACGCCAACCCGTTCACGCAGACCGTGAAGGTCCACATGAACAACCTCCGGCGGAAGCTCAACGAAGGGTTCAGTGACCAGCTTATCGAAACCATCCGCGGCAAGGGCTACGTCCTCTAGGACGGATTGGTCACGTTTTTCCGCGTTCACACGGACGGTCCGCTTCCGGCTGACGGTTTGGTATTCGAGCCTCCTGCTCGTCTTTGGGATCGCGTTTGTGGTGGCCCTCAATATCGCCGCACGGTTGGATCAACCCCAAGAGATCACCATTGGTGGCCGCCAGCTCAAGGGCATCGAGTTCGAAGCCGTGCCGCGCGGGCCCGGCCAGACCGTCACGCTGGGGGCGCGCCTCACCCTCGGCGAGGCGGCCGACGACATCAACGCCCAGAACCTCGATACGTTGCGCACCTGGTCGTTGATCGCCGTCGTCGGCCTGGCGCTGGCTTCGGGTGTGGGCGGCTATGTACTTTCGGGGATGATGCTGCGGCCCGTCCGCGACATCACGCGGATCGCCTCGGAAATCAGCGCGACAAACCTCAGCCGGCGGATCAACCACGAAGGCCCCGATGACGAGCTCAAGGCCCTCGCCGAGACCTTCGACTCCATGATCGACCGGCTCGAGCGCTCCTTCGACCAGCAACGGCGCTTCATCGAGAACGCCTCGCACGAGTTGCGGACGCCGCTTGCCGCCATCCGCATGAACATCGAGGTGGCCGAGATGGACGGCGAGCTCGCCGAAGGCGACTACCGGGTGCTGCTCGACACCGTGAAGCAGCAAACGGAACGTCTCACCCGCCTCTCGGACGACCTGCTGATTCTCTCGACCAACGAGAACGTTTCGCCGGAGCTAGAACCGGTCCACCTCGGGTCGGTTGCTTCGGGCGTGGTCTCCGAGCTTGATGAACTCGCGGCGCGGCGCTCCGTGACGCTCTCCGTCGCCGCCGAAGCACGCGATATCGAGGCGATGGCCGAGCCCGACCGTCTTTTCCGCTGCGTGCTCAACCTCGTGGATAACGCCATCAAGTACGCCGGCGAGGGGTCGAGCGTCGTCGTGCACCTGCGTGCTCCCGGCGGCAGGCCGGAGATCGCTGTCGAGGACGGCGGTGCGGGCATCGCCCCTGACCAACTGCCCAACCTTTTCGACCGCTTCTACCGCGTTGACCGGGGCCGCAGCCGCCGCGAGGGCGGCACTGGGCTTGGGCTCGCGATCGTGAAGGAGCTCGTCCAGAACATGGGCGGCAGCGTGGATGTCGCGTCGACCGTAGGAATCGGCACGACGTTCACGATCCGGCTCCAGCCGGTCGCGGCGAACAACACGTAGTCGTCGCCACGAACCGGCGGCCAGCCTGTATCAGCAGGAGCGGTCAGCGAGCCAGCGGTCGAGTTTCGGCCAGAGGCGGTACATCGCGTTGCCGCCAGCCACCAGGCTGACGTGGCCGCCCTTCATCACGATTTCCTGCTTGTCCGCGCTGCCGACGAGCTCGATGAAGTCGCGAGATGCCTCAGCGGGGACGATGTGGTCGTGTTCGGCCGCCACGTGGAGCACCGGGACGGTGATGTCCTCCAAGCGCGCTGGCCGGCCGCCGACCGTCATCTCACCCTTCACGAGCTTGTTCGCCCACATCAGGTCCTTGGTGGTCTGGCGGAAGCACTCGCCCGGGAACGGGATCTGGTCCGCGGCCCAGCGGTCGAAGAGCCGGAACGATTTCGTGAACTCGTCGTTCCACATGTTGTCCCAGAGGCGAATCTGGCCGGCGACACGCGACGCCGGACGAAGCATGTCGAACGAGGCGGAGAGCAGCTCTGGCGGGACGTTGCCGAGCGTGTCGACAACGCGGTCGACATCGAAGTACCGCGGGTCAGCCCATTGGCGTTGCAGGCCCATCCCGTCGTAGTTGATGGGCGTCGTGAAGCAGGCCAGGTTCTTCAGGGGCCCGGCCGGGTGGGTCGCGGCGTAGAGCGACGCGAGAAGGCCGCCCATGCAGTACCCGACGATCGAGACCTCGGACTCAGCCGTCACCTGCTGCACGCGGCTGATGCAGTCGGGGATGAAATCGAGGACGTAGTCCTCGATCGTAAGGCGGCGGTCCTCCGGGCGCGGGACGCCCCAGTCGATCATGAAGACATCGAAGCCCTGGCGGAGGAGGAATTCGACCAGGCTCTGGCCCGGCGTCAGGTCGAGGATGTACGGCTTGCTCACGAGCGACATCACGAGCAGCACCGGGACGCGGTAAACCTCGTCTGCCAGCGGCCGGTAACGATAGAGCTTGAGCGTCCCGCGCGAGTAGATGATGTCCTTCGGGGTCTGCCCTACGGCCGGGTCGCCGGTGGTGAGGTACTCAAGGCCTTTCACCGAGCGTTGAATCGCGCGGTCGACCTCGGTCCGGACGCGTGTCGCGACCTCCGGGTCGAAGGGGATAACGGACGGCTCGATGGGGGTGCGAGCGGCGGGCGACAGGGTGACGGCCACTGGGGCGAGTGGCGCGGCCGGCCGCGTCTCAGTCGTTGTGGTCATAGTAAGCGCCCTCCAAGAAGCGTAGATCGAGTGTGCAGAAGCCAGCCCATGTGAAGAACAGGGCCACATCGATATGCACTATGAAAACCGTAGCGGCGGCTCGTGAACGCACGATTACGGCTGTGCGTCAGGAAGATAAATCCGCGGATTTCGGCAGGGCTGGGAAGGCGCCGGTCTAGACAGGACGCGTGCCGATGACGTGCGCCGCCTCCAGCGTCGCAATTTGGTCGCCGTTGAGGCCCATGCGCGTGAGCACTTCGACGTTATGTTGCCCGAGCGTTGGCGCCGCCGTCGGGGGCAACGGCCGTCCACCGTCCCCGCGCATCGGCAGCGAGGGGTAGAGCTGATACCCGACGTGCTCGCGGTCGTAGCCGACGTAGAAGCCTGCCTGGTCGTAGGGGCCGAAGGCCAGGATGTCCGGCTCGTTCTGGACGGGCGCGACGGTGACTCCAGCGCGCGCCAGCGCCTCGACCGCCTCGTCCCGCGTGCGCCCAGCCACCCACGCGGCGAAAGCCACCTCGACGTCTCCCTCGCGGGCGGCGCGCCCGGCCTGTGTGGCGAGCGCCGGGTCGCCGATTCCCCAACCGATAGCCGCGGCGAGCCTGGCCCACTCGGCGTCCGACCGCACCTCGACCGCGACCCAGCGGTCGCCATCACCTGCCTGGAATGTGCCGCTCGGAGTGGCGCCGGGACGACGGTTCCCGTCGGGCTCGCGGCGCTCGCCCCGCTGCCAGGCGATGAGCTCTGGCGCGACAAAGGGCATGAACCCTTCGATCTGCGCCAGCTCGATGCGCCGGCCGCGGCCGTCCACGGAACGGGCTTCGAGCGCCGCGAGGACGGAAATCGCCCCGTTGATGCCGCTGATTGGGTCGCCGAGCGCGTTGCTCATCTGCAACGGCATCCCGTCGCGGTACCCGAGGATGCTCGTGAGGCCCGACTGCCCTTCGATCGTCGGCCCGACCACGGCGTACTCGGCGTCCGGGCCCCAGGAGCCGAAGCCCGGCTGACGAAGCATGATGAGCCCTGGATTCTCGGCGCTTAGCGCCTCATAGGTGAGGCCGAGCTTCTCCATCACGCCGGAGATGAAGTTCTCGACGACGATGTCGGCCGTCGCGATCAGCTTCCGGGCGAGGGCATTGCCTTCAGGGTCGCGAAGGTTGAGGGTGAGGCCGCGCTTGCCTCGATTTGCCGAGTTGAAGACGTGGCTGCGTTCGTGGAGGGCCAGCGTTGGGTCGTCGCCCGGCGGCCGGGAGCCGCGCCACCAGTCGAACTTCTGGCAAGCCTCGACCTTGATCACGTCGGCCCCGTAGCACGCGAGGATGTGGGAGACGTAGGGCCCCGCCCAGCCCATCGAGAGGTCGACGACGCGCACCTTGCCCGGTTCCCAGGGGCCGATGCTGATGTCGGCGCGGCTCCCCGAACGCGCGGCTTCGACGCGGATCGGCGGTCCTGGCACGCGGAAGGCGCGCCCGGCCGGCGTGGTCACGGTCTGCCAGAACCCGCGGGCCTGGAGGTGTTCCCACTCCAGCGCCTCGCCGAAGCTCGGGATGGCCGAGGTCGGGATGCGCGCGCGCTGCAACTCGTGATAGGCCTCCCAGCGCGTGCGGCTGTTGAGCCACGGCTGGAGGTAGTCGGCGTCGAACGCTCGGCGGTTCGCGAAGCGCTCGGGGATGGTCGCAAACCTCGGGTCGCTGACCAACTCCGGGTGGCCCAGCAGCCGGCAGAGCGCCAGCCACTGATTGTGCAGCGCGCAGTGAAGCCCGATGTAGCCGTCTTTCGCCCGCGCCGTCATCTGCGTCGGCTGGGTCCTGCTGAAGCGGTCGCCCGCGCGCTCTCGGACGTTGCCATAGAACTGATAGGCCACAGTGTCGTAGATGCATGACGCCGTGACGGCCTCGACCATCGAGACGACGGTCAGCCCGTTGCCAGCCCCGCGCCAGAGCGCCGACTCGGCGATGATCGCCTGGACGACGGCATACAGCGCCGACATCGACTGTGGCTGCGCACCGGGGGGCGAGAGGGGGTCGCGGCCGGGCTCGCCGACGGCGCTGGCCCAGCCGCCCGCGCTCGCGAGCATAAGGTCGGACCAGGGCCGCGCTTCCCACTCGTTGTCGAGGCCCCACGGCGTGATCCAAATCACGGGGCGCTCGGCGGCGAGGGCGGTGATCGCTGACCGGTTCGCGTCCGTCACGGGCGCGTCGGTAATTAGGGCTGGGCCCGGGCCTTTTGGGAGCCCAACCGTCCCGAATCGCGCGCCTTGGCCAAAGAACGCCCCTTCCGCCTCCGGGTCGAGGGCCGTTTCGTGGTCCACTTGGGCCCCGAGCTGCCGAAGCAGCCACCCGGCGTAAGCGGCGGCGACATGAAACGAGGCGACGGCGAACGAGCGATTGCGCAGCAGGTCCATGAGCGCGGGATTCTACCCCGCGGCCGAGCCCACGGCTCGTGTATCCTCATTCAACTATGGACGCGTTTACCAAGGCGATCGCCGCCATCGACGAGGCCAACGCCTGCGACCCGAACGAGCTGATCGCTGGGGAGCGCCGCGGGCCAAAGGAGCTGGTCCACGCCGCGATGATGACGGAGTGGGTCGAGCGGCTCGCACCCGAGGCGAGCCCGGCGCTCCGCCTCGCCGCCCGCGCCCACCACCTCCGCCGGTGGGAGATGCCCCGATCGAGCTACGCGGAGGGCCGGCATGCGTATCTCCGCTGGCGCGAAGACCTCCACCGCTTCCACGCCCGCGAGCTCCAGGCGCTCCTCGCCGGGGCGGGGCTTGATGCCGCCACTTCGGAACGGGCGGCACAGCTCGTCGCCAAGCGCGCCCCAAGGGGCGACGCAGAAGCCCAGGTGCTCGAAGACGCGCTCTGCCTCGTGTTTCTCGAGACGCAGTTCGCTGGCCTCGCGACCAAGCTCGACCCCGCGAAGCTGCCTGATGTCGTGCGCAAAACGTGGCGAAAGATGAGCCCGCCTGGCCAGGCGGCAGCGGTTGCGCTCCCGATGCCCGCGCACGACCGCGACATCCTCCTCGCGGCCCTCGGCGACGAAGCCTGAACGAGTCCGCAACGTGATCCCGCCGTCCCGGTGACATCCTGGGGTACGGAGGGAGTCCAATGCGTGTCCTTGTCGCCGGCGGCGCCGGGTTCATCGGGTCACATCTCACAGAACGACTCTTGGGTGACGGGCACGAGGTCCTCGTGCTCGACAACCTGAGCACGGGCCGGCTCGCCAACCTCGCCAGTCTGCGGGCGAACCCGCGACTGACGTTCCTCGAGTGCGACATCGTGGCGCCGCTCCCCGGTTTGCCACGGGTGGACCAGGTCTACCAGCTCGCGAGCCCTGCCAGCCCTCCCGGGTACAAACGCTACCCGCTGGAGACCCTGCGAGTGAATTCCGAGGGCACGCTCCATCTCCTGGAGAAAGCGCAAGCTGACCGGGCGGGCTTCCTCTTGGCCAGCACCTCCGAAGCGTATGGCGACCCTTTGGAACACCCCCAACGCGAGGACTACCGCGGCAACGTGAGCAGCACGGGGCCCCGTTCCATGTACGACGAGGGCAAGCGCTACGCGGAGGCCCTGACGATGGTGTTCGCCCGCGACCGCGGCGTCGACGCCCGCGTCGTCCGGATCTTCAACACCTACGGACCGCGCTCCGACCCGTTCGACGGCCGCCTTGTTCCCAACTTCGTGCGCCAGGCACTCTCTGGGGAGGCGATGACCGTCTACGGCGACGGCGCGCAGACGCGGTCGCTCTGTTATGTCTCAGACCTTGTCGAAGGGCTCGTCCGGGCGATGGGCTGCTGGAGCTGCACCGGCGAGGTCATGAACCTGGGGAACCCAGAAGAGCACACGATCCTCGAGTTCGCCTCGCTGATCCGCGTCCTCGCTGGCTCCACGTCACAACTCACCTTCGTCGAGCCGGCCGTCGGCGACGACCCACAGCGCCGCCAGCCAGCGATCGAGAAGGCGAACCGGATGCTCGGCTGGATGCCCCAGGTCGGCCTCCGCGAAGGGCTCGACCGGACGATCGAATGGTTTCGCAGTGAGCTTCGGCTCCCAGCGTTGGCCAACGCTCGATGACCCGAGCCGTGTTGGTCACGGGCGGCGCGGGGTTCATCGGACGTCACCTGGTCGCCGCCTTGGTGGCGCGCGGGGACCGCGTCACCGTCATGGACAACCTCTTTCGCGGCGACCGGCCCACCGTCCCAGCGGAGGCGCGCTTCCTCGAAGCTGACATCCGCGACGTGGCGGCGCTGGCGGAAGTGCTCGCGGGCCACGAGCTGGTCTACCACCTTGCGGCCCAGTCGAACGTCATGGGCGCCGTCCAGGACAGCGACTATAGCTTCACGACCAACGTCCTGGGCACGCTGAACGTCGTCCGTGAAGCGGGCCGCGCCGGGGTGCGGCGCGTCGTCTTCTCCTCTTCGCGCGAAGTCTACGGCGAGCCCGGACGCTTGCCTGTCGACGAGTCAGCCCTGATCTTCCCGAAGAACGCGTATGGCGCGAGCAAAGCCGCTGGCGAGGCCTACCTCAGCGCGGCGGGAACGTTCGGCGTCGCGGAAGCCGTCGCGCTGCGCTTCGCCAACGTGTACGGGCCTGGTGACCGCGACCGGGTCATCCCGCGCTGGGTGGAGGCCGCAGCGAACGGCGAGCCGCTGACGGTGTACGGCGGCGAACAGGTGATCGACTTCGTGCACGTCAAAGTTGCGGTGTCCGCCCTGCTGGCGGCGGCCGCGTGTGCGCCGGGGCTGGTCGCGAACGTCGGCTCCGGCCAAGGGACGCCCATCCTCGAACTGGCGCGCCGCGTCGTTGCGGCGAGCACCTCAAGGGCCTCGGTGGAGATCGCCCCGGCGCGCGGGCCGGAAGTCGTGCGGTTCGTCGCCGACGTGGGCCGGATGCGCGCGGAGTTGGGCGTCCAACCTCCCGCCGACCCGCTTGAGCACCTCGAAGCGCTCGTCCGGGAGGCCAGGCGACCAAAGGCGGCGCTGACCAGGG
>JBJXFX010000100.1:0-21760 GCA_046152925.1 Dehalococcoidia bacterium | reverse complement strand
TGGAGGGGGTGAAGCTGAAGCGGATCACCGTCACCGGCTTCGACGCCGGCGTGGTCGTGCTCGACAGCGAAGACGTGCGCGTCGAAGACATCCGGGCGCTCGACAACGAGATGGTTGGGATCGCGGTACTGGCGGCCGGAGGCATCACGCTTCACCGCAACACGGCCGGGTCCAGCTCTGAGGCCGCCTTCCCGCCGCTCGCGGGCATCCTCGTCCTCTTGGCTGGAGAGGTCGAGTTGCGGCTGAACCGTACGGACCGCAACTTCCTCGGGATCGGTGCGGCGCTCGTCTACGGCGCATGGGTGACGAGCAACACGGCTCGCGACAACTGCGCTGGCATCGCCGCCGTCTACAGCCTCGGCTGGGTCCTCGAATACAACACGGTCCACGACAACCGGTCCGCGTGTAATGTCAGTCTCGACGGCCTCCTCGAAATGGGCAGCCAGATCACCGGGCTGAGCGCGGAGGTGATGGCCGCGAGCGCGGAGTCCCGCGGCTTCGTGGAAGGCGCGACCGCGACCCTCGCAGCGGTGGAGAGCGTCGGCACGGCCGACGACGCAATCGAGTTCAGCGGCGTCGGCATCCTCCTTGCGACCGTCAGCGGGATGGATATCGTCGGCAACTCCGCCATCGGAAACCGGTCCAACCTGTTCACAACTGGCACGGAGACGGTCCCTTCCGGCGGCATCGTCTTGGTCGAGGTCGCGGGCGAGAACTCGAACCTCTTCTTCAAGGGCAACTTCCTGCGCCGGAACGACGTGGACATCAACTTCGACAGCGGCCTCCCGGATGACTCAAAGGCGACCCAGAACCGCTGCAAGTCGAACCCGCAGACGTCCCCAAGCGGCTACTGCAACTTCAACACCCTCCCCTAGGGCCAACCCCACAGCGGCCTTTCCCATTTCGGAGCCGTGCCCGGCGCTGACGCTGCGTCGTCCAGGGGGTATCCTCCCGTGCTGAGGGCGCACACGCGCCCAATCAGGAGTCTCACATGCAGATGAAGAAACGACTGTTCCTGCCTTGGATGGCCGCCGCGGCCGTCGTGGTTGGCGGTCTGGCTATGCTTGGCAGCGGACGTGACGTCACGGCGGCGACCGCCACTGTCGCCCCGGGTCAGTCGATCCAAGACGCGATCGACGAGGTCGCCGCTGGCGGCGGCGGCACGGTCACGGTCCTTCCCGGCACCTACGCCGAAGCGATCGAAATCAACAACAGCGGGATCACCCTGAAGGGCTCGGCGGAGGGCGTGATCATCGTGCCGCCGCCGCCTAGCTGCCCCGAAGATGCCGATGCCGCCGTCAACTGCGTGGCCGCGCCAGCAGGGGAGAAGTTCAGCTGCGCCGGCTCCGGGATCTGCATCTGGGACGTTTCCAACGTCACCATCAAGCGCCTGACCGTGCAGGGTTTCGAAGAATCTGGCGTCATCCTCTTCGAGACCTCCAACGTCACCGTCTCCGATGTCCGGGCGATTGACAACGATGAGTACGGCATCGCGGCCTTCGCGAGTTGGAACGTGACCCTGTACCGCAACTTCGCGACAGGCGCCGAAGACGCCGGCATTTACATCGGCGACAGCAGCAATGCGCAAAACGAGCTTCGCCTCAACCGGACCAACGGCAATGCCCTCGGGATCCTCGTCCGCAATTCGAGCGGCGTGATGCTGAAGAGCAACACGTCCAACGGCAACTGCGCGGGCATCCTCTTACTCGTCGCCCACGACATCTCGGTGAGCAACAACACCCTGAACAGCAACACCCTCGCCTGCGAGGAAGAAGAGGAAGACGGCTCGCCGCCGATCAGCGGCAACGGCTTGCTCATCGCCGATAGCTACGACATCACGATTACGGGCAACTCAATCAATGGGAACGTTGGCACATCGCTTGGCGGCAGCAGCGAGCCGAATCCGGTCGAAGGGCCACCGAGCGGCGGGATCGTGGTCTACACCATCCCCAACATCCCGCCGCCCCCGGACCCGGTGAGTGTGACCTCCGACCCCGGTTGGTACATCGTCACCTCGGGCAACTTCCTCCGCCGGAACTCCGTGGATTTCCATTGGGGCGAGTTCGGCCCCAACCCGTACAGTAGCGGGACGCAGAACCGCTGCAAGTCCGCGGTGAAGTCGACCCCGGGTGGCTTCTGCAACTTCGACGAGGTCGTCCCGGCGCCGTAGGCCCGGCGATCCCGGACTGATCGCAACGAGAGAGGCCGCCCGATGGGCGGCCTCTTTCGCGGATCCGCCTCGACCCAGAATCAGTCGCCATCGTACACTGCCGTCGATCTCCGCCATGAGCGGACAAGGGGAGAGCATGCGCAGACTCACACCGTTCCGGTGGCTCGTGCTGGCGGCCGTCCTGGTGGCCGGCGCCAGCCTCACGGGTGTCAAAACCACCGAGGCCACTGTCACGACCATCGGCCCCGACGACTCGATCACCGACACCATCGCGGGCGCCTTCGCGGGCAGCACCATCATCCTGAGCGAAGGGACTTATTACGAAGAGGTGGTCGTCACCACCGTCGCCAGCCAAAACATCACGGTGAAGGGGGCAAACAGCAACGTCGTCATCCGGCCGCCGGTTGAGGGATCGGACATCAAGCCAGCGACCTCGTCGTGTGCTGGGCTCTCCGTCGGGATCTGCATCTCCTTCTCGACGAACTTTACGTTTAAGCAGATCACCGTGGCCGGCTTCGATGTCGGCGTCGGCATCGTCCGGAGCGACATGATCCGCGTTGAGGACGTCCGCGCCCTCGACAACGGCCTCGGCGGCATCATTGTCTACGACTCCGAGGACACAACCCTCTATCGCAACGTCACGAACCACAGCGGGTCCTCGATCTTCGGGATCCTGGCGCTCGAATCGAACTACTCCGAGATCCGCCTGAACCGGACGGAGCGGAGCGCGATCGGCATCGCCATCGCCCGATCCCCGTACTCGGAGGTGGTCAGCAACACGGCCCGGAACAACTGCGCCGGGATCGTGGCGATCGAGACGACCTCCGTCGCGATCAACGGCAACACGTCCCACGACAACACCGCCGAGTGCAACCTCGACTTCGACGCTATCTTCGACGCCGGGGCCACCCTAGCCGGCGAGCCAGATGCTGGAACGAGCGATAGCACCTCGTACCTCTTCAGCGGCATCGGCATCCTTGTCTCGGGGAGCGAGAACCTGGAGATCAGACGGAACTCGTTGACGGGCAACCGCAGCGCGTTCGTCTCGCCAACACAACAGGTCATCGTGCCCTTCGGCGGGATCGTCGTCACCGACCTCGTTGGAGGCAACAGCAACCTCCTCATCGCCGCGAACTTCCTGCGGCGGAATTATGTTGATATCCACCTCGACGGCTTCCCCGTTGACTCGACCGGGAAGCAGAACCGCTGCCGTTCGTCCGTGCAGTCGATCCCAGCTGGCTTCTGCAACTTCGTCACGGCGTCGCCCTGAGCGCCCGGAGCTGACAGAGGACGAACGAGAAGAGGCCGCCCGATGGGCGGCCTCTTTGATGTTCCTGGCCCTCGCGCGGATAGCCAAGAGCCGCGTTTCCTGTATCCTGCAGGCCGTACGGGGCTCGACTCAGCCCAGGAGCGCATCAATGCGAATCTCAACACGATGGCTTGGCGCGGCGGGCGCCCTTGCCGTCCTCGCCGGGCTGGCACTCGCCCCGGCCACCTCCGGCAACGCGGCGACCCACACCGTGAGCCCGGGCCAATCGATCCAGGACGCGATCGACGGCGCAGCTGACGGCGACACGATCCTCATCCAGCCTGGCACCTACGCCGAAGACCTTGTCATCAATGGCCGGACCGGGCTGACGATCAAAGGGACGGCGGAGGGCGTCGTGATCGCCCCGCCCGTGGACACGTCGTGTGGTGGCTTCGGGATTTGCGTCTTTTCCTCGCTCGGAGTCCGGCTCGAGCGGCTCACCGTCCAGGGCTTTGCGGCCGGCGTCGTGATTCTCTTTACCCCCAGCGCCCATGTACGGGACGTCCGCGCCATTAACAACGGGGTGGGGATCTTGGCCGGAGAGGCCGACAACCTGGTGCTCTACCGGAACACCGTCCTGGGCTCGGGGGAGAATGGGATCGAAGTGTTGGCATCTGCATCCGTCAACCTTCGGCTCAACCGGACCAACGACAACGACTACGGTATCCACCTCCAAGAGGTAACGGGCGCGACCCTGGAGTCGAACACTTCGAACGAGAACTGCGCCGGGATCGTGGTCCAGGACTCTAGCGCTATCCAACTACTGAACAACACGACCCACAACAACACCAGCGTGTGTGAGACCGCGGCCGAAACCGGCCCCGAGGCGGCGGAAGAGGCGCCCGCGTTGCTCTTCAGCGGGATTGGCATCCTCATCTGGGACTCGGGCGAGGTGGAAGTCCGCGGCAACTCCATCCGAGGCAACCGTTCGAGCGTCGAGATGGAGGCCCAGGAGTACGTCAACGACGTCCATGCCCCGAGCGGCGGCCTGGTCGTCTGGCTCCCGGAAGTCGAAGAAGAGGGCGTCGGCCCGGCCCAGGTCGCCTACGGCACGGATATCGTGACGTCGGCAAACTTCTTCAACAAGAACGACGTCGACATGCACTGGGGTGACGGCCCGGGGACCGGCAGCAGTGGGACGCAAAACCGCTGTAAGTCGTCCATGAAGTCCTTCCCCAGCGGCTACTGCAACTTCGCCGAGATCCCGGCGCCGTAGCACTGCGCCATCCCGGACTGGTCGCAACGAGAGGGGCCGCCCGGTTGGGCGGCCTCTCTGCGCCAGCTACCTCGACCTCGCGTCGATCGCCAACGTACAATTCGGCCGCCCCCGCCACTGAGCGGGCCAAGGGGAGAGTTCGGATGCGTAGACCTGTACCGTTCCGCTGGCTGGTGCTCGCGGCCATCCTCGTCGCCAGCGTCGGCCTGATGGGCGTCGAGACGACCAAGGCGGACGTCTGGGTGATTTTCCCGGACGACTCCATCAACGACGCCATCGACGCCGCCTCGCCGGGCGACACCATCATCCTCGCCGAAGGGACCTACTACGAAGAGGTCCTCGCGTTCAACAAGTCCAACATCACGGTCAAGGGCGCCAATAGCAACGTCGTCATCCGGCCCTCGGCCGCTGAGGAAGGGAGCGCCGGGCCGGCGGCTGAGTCTCCGTGCGAAGTCCCGACTGGTATCTGCGTTTACACATCTTCCGATGTGACGTTTAAGCAGATCACAGTATCGGGCTTCTCTGTCGGCGTCGGCGTCATCCTGGGCGTTTCGACGCGAATCGAAGATATCCGCGCCTTGGACAACGTCATCGGCGGAATCGTCGTCTATCAGTCGATCGCAACCACCCTCTACCGAAACGTCACGAACAACGACAGTTCCGACATCTCACGCTTTGGGATCTTGGCCATCGACACGTTACGCTCGGAGATCCGCCTCAATCGCACCGAGCATAGCGCTATCGGCATTGCGGTTGCCGACTCCAGCGACGCCGCGGTGTTGAGTAACACCGCGCGGTACAACTGCGCGGGCATCGCCTTCCTGGAAGTTGTGTCGTCGTCGATCAACAACAACACATCCCACAACAACACGTTCGCGTGCATCACCAGTTTCGAGGATATCTTCGATGCCGGCGCCACGCTGGCAGGCGAGCAGCCTGCCGATGCAGCCGACACTCCGGTGTACTACAACATCAGCGGCACAGGTATCTTCGTGGCCGCCAGCGAGAACATCGAAGTCAAGGGCAACTCCTTGACGGGGAACCGGGGCTATCCATTCTCAGACACGCCGGGTTACGTCACCATCCCCTCCGGCGGTATCGTGGCCATGGCGTTCGATGACGACAACAACATCAGCCTCACGATCTCGGCAAACTTCCTTCGCCGGAACGACGTCGATATCAACTTCGTTGACGCGGACAACGTCCCCTACGTCTCGACCGGGACGCAGAACCGCTGCCGGTCGTCCGTGCAGTCGATCCCGAGCGGGTACTGCAACTTCGGGCTCACGCCCTCGCCCTGAAGGCGAGCGGAACGACCACACACGAAAGAGGCCGCCCTGTGGGCGGCCTCTTTTGTTCTTGCGTGGCTGGGGCCGCGGTTGGGCTACGCGGGCCGGAAGACCGGGATCGGGTAGTCGCCCGAGTCTTGCTTCTCGAACTCTACCTTCACGCGCTGGCCGATCTGGACCTCTTTGGTGGGGTCGCCTTCGACGACGACGTTCGTCAGCATGCGGAAGCCCTCGTCGAGGTCCACGTAGGCGACGGCGTAGGCGCCGAGCTCGACGAAGCCGGGAATCCGGTTCTGGCGGACAACGGAGTAGGTGTACACCTTCCCGAAGCCCTTCGAGACGTTCCACTGCATGTTCGCGCTGCCACAGCCTTGGCAGTGGGCCGACGGATAGAAGTTCACCTTCCCGCCGCAGTCGTCGCAGGTCTGGTAGCGGAGCTCGCCCGCCTTCACGCCGTCCCAGTAGTGCTGGGTGTCGGGCTCGGGAAATCGCGGTTGTGGCCGGTTTGGCATCGGTTCGTGTCCTCCCTTAGTCCGCAGCCAGGATGACGGTGCCGCCGGTGTGCGTGCCGCCAAGGAGGCCGCCGTTGCCATGGGCCACGGCGAGCTTGGCGCCCGCAACCTGCGAGGTCGATTCGCCCCGAAGCTGACGCGTCGCTTCCAGCAAGAGGAAGAGCCCACGCATGCCCGGGTGGTTCGAAGAGAGGCCGCCGCCATCGGTGTTCAGCGTGAGGCCCGGCTTATCGAAGGCGAGATGGCCGTCGCCGATGAACTGGCCGACTTCGCCCTTCTTGCAGAAGCCGAGGTCTTCGAGGCAGACCGCGACCGTGATCGAGAACGAGTCATAGATCATCGCGATGTCGATTTCGCTCGGGGTGACGCCGGCCTGCGCAAAGGCGGGCGGGCCGCTCTGAGCGCCGGCGCTCGTCGTGATGTCGCCACCGTTTTCGCGGTACTTCGTCGCTTCGCCGGAACCGATGATCCAGACGGGCTTCTTCTTGATGCTGCGCGCGACTTCCGGGGCCACGAACACGGCCGCGCCGCCGCCGTCGCTCACCATGCAGCATTCCAGCAGGTGCAGCGGGTCCGCGACGATGCGCGACTCGAGCACGTCTTCGACCGTGATTTCGTCGACCTTCACGAACTGGAGGTCGGTCATCGCCTTCACGGCTTCGGGGTTGCGCATCGCATGCTTGCGTGTCGCGACCGAGATGTGGGCGAGCTGCTCGGTGGTCGTCCCGTATTGATGCATGTGACGGTGGGCGACCATCGCGTAGTTGCTGATGAGCGTGGAGCCGTAGGGCAGCTCCATGTTCATCGCCTGGCTTGCACCGCCGGGGGCGCCGCGGCCGCCGGTCCCGATCGGGATGCGGTTCGAAGCCGCCGTCGAGCCATAGGTGGTGACTGCGACCTTGACGCGCCCGAGCGAGATGTCGCGCAGCGCGTGGGCGGCGTGGAACTCGTAGGACGAGCCGCCGACCTGCGTCGTGTCGATCACGCGGGGCTTGAGGCCGAGGTAGCTGGCGAGGCCGAGGCCGCCGCCGCCTTCGCCGTCGCCGGCGTCATAGAGCCCGTCGACGTCGGTCCAATCGAGGCCCGCATCTTCGAGAGCCTTCTTGAGGGAGGCCGCCTTGATCTGCATCGCCGAAACGCCGGGCGCCACGCGCAACGGATATTCGTGGATGCCGGCGATCGCGGCCTTACGCTCCTGAGCCATTGGCACACATCCTGTGTCGGAGGTTGGGGCCGCACACTACCACAGACAGCCCCCTGGTACGACCTCGGAGGCCGCTGATTCGCTGGCGCTTTCCCCTTCGCCGGAACCTCCGTAGGGTGGGCCTAATGCGCATTGGCCTGATCGCCGACACCCACCTGCCCAGCCTCATGCGCAGCCTCGACGAGCTTGGCCCCCAAGTGGCCGAAGCGATGCGCGATGTCGACCTCATCCTCCACGCCGGCGACGTCACGGCCCCGATCGTGCTCGACTGGTGCGCGCAGTTCGCCGACGTCCTCGTCGCCGAGGGGAACAACGACCTCTTTCACGACCCCCGGATGCGCGAACAGCAGTTCCTCGACATCGAGGGCTACCGGATTGGCATGGCCCACGAGCTTCGGCCCGAATCGCGGCCGATCGAGGCGATCCTCGCGTCCGCGCTCGGCGGCGAAAAGGTCGACATCCTGATCGGCGGCGACACGCACGTCGAACGGATCGAGTTCCGCGACGGCGTCATGCTGATCAACTCGGGCAGCCCGACGCTGCCACATCACCTCTCGACGCGACTGGGGACAGTCGGCATCCTCGAAGTCACGCGCGGGCGGATTTCCGCCGAGATCATCGCGCTTGGCCCGTCCGAAGGGCTCCGGAACCCCGCGCATGCGCAGCATCTCGTGCTCGCGGACGGTCGTTATGTCCAGGGATCCGTCGCTGGCGTGCCCCTCAGCGAAGCGGACTTCCTCCGATTGCCGGCCGAGCGCCTCAAACACGCGCTGCATCTGCGGAACACGCACCAGGCCGGCGCGGCCATCGAAGCCCACGCCTGAATGGCCGGGCGACGCCGTAAATGACGCCTTCCCGCCCTGCCGAACTTCGCAGATAGCGCCGATGCTGACATGGTGAGCGCTCTTGCCACTAAGCTCGCCATCGCATCGAGAGATTACCGCCCCGAACGCGTGATCATCGCGCTTCTTCCGCTCGCGTTCGGCGTGCTCGTCGCCCTCAAAGTTGCTGGCGCCTTCGAGCTTTCGACCGGCGCGCTGATCGTGATCGGCGTCCGGCTCGTCGTCCCGCTCCTCATTTTCCGCTTCTGGTTGGTCGGCGGCATCATCGCGATGCTCACGGACCTCGTCGACGTGATCCTCATTGACCTGATTTCGCTCGGCGGTTTCGGCGGCGAGTACGCCCAGATCGACAAGGTGCTCGATTCCTATTACTACGTCCTCGAACTGGTCGTCGCCCTGAAGTGGGAGAACCCTTGGACGCGGCTGCCCGCGGTGGCGCTCTTTGTGTACCGGATCATCGGTGCTGGGCTCTATGAGGCGACGGAGACGCGCATCTTCCTCTTCTTCTTCCCGAACCTGTTCGAAAACTGGTGGCTCTTCTGCGTCGTGGCGATGAAGTGGTGGCCACACCTCGTCCCGAAGACGGCGAAGGGGATGGTCACGGCGATGGTGCTGCTGCTCCTGCCGAAAATCCCGCAGGAATACCTGCTCCACGTCGCCGAAGCGCACCCCTGGGGCTGGACCAAGGAGCACATCCTGGCACCGATCGGCCTGAAACCGTAAGGGTGCCGCGAACTTCTGGTGGGCCGGCGTTCGTCCACCCTGAGGTCGGGATTGACGTTGGCTACGGCGCGCGAAACCCCGAGAACCGGCCGGCGAGGAGCATCGTCAGTGCGTCCCGCGCCGAGCCAGCTTCACCAACCAGCGCTTCGAGACACGCATGCCCAGACGAGACGCTGGGCGCGGTGTAGAGGCGCTCCATCGCCGCCCAGAACGCCGAATCGCCCATCGTCCGGCGGATGGCATCCAGGGTCACGGCGCCCTGGGCGGTCAGCTCCGCGTAGTCGCCCGTGTGGAGTTGGCGGAGCGAGTCCGCTTCGGGGTCGACTTCAAGCGGGCGTGGGGGGTGCTCCGCCAGAGGCGTGGCCGCCACCGTCATCGCGATCAGCTCCGCGGAGCCTTCGCTAAACCAGGTGGCCGAAAAACGGCTCGCTGGGTGGCCATCGGGCCCCATTTGGACCTGGTGGACGTACTCATGGGCGAGGACGTCGTCGCGCCCGAGCCAGGCGGCGGAAAGCGCCGTGTTCACGCCAAGCGTCTGCGCCCCCGAAAAGCCATCGACCACTTCAACGTGCACCCACGCCGGGCTCGCGATGCGCCAGGCGTCGCCCGTAATCACGTCCACCGCGGAGACAATGCGGGCGAGGCGCGAACGGAGATCGCGAAGCGACTTCCCATCGACGCCGCGCCCGGTGGCGACCACAAGCCGGTCGCCGGCGAGCGCGTAGGTCGTCTCGCCAAGGATCTGGAGCTGGGCCGCGAGGTCGAGCGGCTCGGCGAAAGGGAAGACACGCCCGATGCCGGAGCGCGCGACCGCGGGCTCGAGCAGGTGGGCGACGGCGTTCTGGTCGCCGGCGACGAGGAAGCGAAGGGCGGCGAGCAAGGCGGGGTCCGCGCGTTGCCAGCCAGGAAGCGAATGGGCAAGCTCCTGGACTTCGGGGGAAAGCCTCCGAAGCCAGACATCGCCGTCTCTGCGCCTGCTGGCCGGGCCCCGCTCCATGCCGGGAATGCTACCAAGGAGCACTTCACAGCGCCTCTTGTCAGAGTAGAACACAAGTTCTACTCTGGTCGGCCCATGGACGTCGCTTGCCTGCTCGTCCCCAACTTCCTCGTCGCCCTCGCCCGGCGCGAAGAGCCGCGCCTCGATGGCCTGCCCGTCGTCGTCGGTGGCGCGCCGGAAGATCACGCCGAAGTCACGGCCTGCTCCGATGAAGCCGCCGCGGCTGGCGTCGTCCCCGGCACCACGCTGCGTAAAGCCCTCGCCCTCTGCCCGAAAGCCGTCTTCCTCCCGCTGCAAGAATCGTTCGCGGCCCAGGAAGCCTCGCGGATCGCCGACCTGTTGCGCCTCTATTCGCCGAAGGTCGAAGTGATCGCCCACGGCCACGCGCACTTCGATATCCGCGGGCTCGCAAAGATGACCGGCCAGGACGACGATGCCTACCTCCGCGACCTCTATGACGCCGTCACGAGCGCTTCGGGGCTGCCCGTCCGGATTGCCGCGGCCGAGACAGTCTTCGCCGCCCACGCTGGGGCGGTGGTCGCGGGGCAGGTCCGGGCGCGCCGCGGGCAGGATGGGCCGCTCCTCATCCAGCCCGGCGAAACGCGGACGTTCCTCGCGCAGCTCCCCGTCGAGGTCCTGCCCGTGCCCCCGCTGATGCACCAGCGCCTCCGCCTGTTTGGCCTCGAACGGCTGGGCCAAGTGGCTGCGCTCACCTTTTCGGCGATCCAGGCGCAGTTCGGGCGCGATGGCGCCCGCGCTTGGGAGCTCGCCCGCGGCAAAGACGGCACGACGATCACGCCGCAGCGCGACGAGGTCACGGTCGTCGAAGAGCTCGATTTACCGGCGCCCGCCGCCCTAAGCGAACCCCTTATCGCCGGGACGCGCGCCCTGCTCGAACGCGCCCTCAACCGGACGGAGATCAAAGGCCAATCCGTCCGCCGGCTCGATTGGCGGGCCGGCCTCGAAAGCGGCGAAAGCGTCCAGCGCCGGTTCGTCTTTCGCGAGCCCACCGCCGACCCCGCGCGGATGCTCTTCCTCGTCCGCGGCCGCGTCGAACGGCTCCAACTGCCAGCGGCGGCCGTCTCGATCAGCGTCACCCTTTCTGGGCTCTGTAGCGAATACGGGCACCAAGCGAACCTCTGGCCGGTTGGGCCGCGACGCTGGCGCGAGCTCTGCGAAAGCATCGACCAACTCAACACCCGGACGGGTGGCCCCCAAGTCTTCCGCATCGTGGAGGTGCAACCATGGTCGAGGATCCCCGAACGGCAGCTGGGGCTCGTCGCTTTCGGGCACTAAACGAACCCGTCCCCGCCGCTGTCGAAGCGACGGCGAACGGGGCGCCCAAGGCGATCCTCTGGCGCGGCGCCTATCTCCGGGTCGCCGCCCTCCACGATACCTGGCGCGTCGACGACGAATGGTGGCGCGAAGAGATCGCCCGACGGTACTTCGTTGTCGAGCTCGAAGGCGGACGGCGCCTCACGATTTATCACGACCTCGTCCACGACCTCTGGTATGCCCAACCTTATGAAGCGCCGCGCGACAAGCGGCGCACGGGGTGACGACGGCCATGGCCATTGGGCTATCCTGTCATACACCAGGAGGGACACCATGGATGCACCCCAGCAGATCACACCCACCAAGCTCGCCGACTACCTCGAAGCAATCAGCAAGCCGATCTTCGAGACCGGCATGAGCTGGAAGATCATCGAAGCGAAGTGGCCGGGCTTCCAAGTGGCGTTCCACGCCTTCGACCCCGAGCGCGTCGCCAACCTCTCGCCCGATGAAGTCGACGCGCTCACCGCCGACACCCGGATCATCCGCAACCGGCGCAAAATCGAAGCGACCGTCGCGAACGCCGCGACGATGATCGCGTTGGAGCAGCAGCATGGCAGCTTCGGCGCCTATCTCACCTCGCTCGGCGGCTTCGAAGCCCAACACAAGGACCTGAAGAAGCGCTTCAAGGGCCTCGGTGACTTTGGCGCCTACTACTTCCTCTATGTCGTTGGCCAGCCCGTGCCCGAACACCACGAGTTCCGCGAAAAGATGCTTGAAGGCGGAAGCAAGCTGCGGGAGCCCGCCGCGCAGCGCCTGACGAAGGGCTAAACGAAGAAGAGGCGCCTCTCACGAGGCGCCTCCGTTCACTGTTACCCCTCGATGGGTCAGTCGCCCTGACGGCGGCCCGTGACCAGAAGGATGAGGCCGGCAACCGCAGCGGCCACACCAGCCGCGAACAGCCCGAGCTCGGCGGCCGACCCTCCAGAACCATCACGCCGCTTAAGAACGGGCTCCGCAGCCTCGACCCGTTCCTCAACCTCGACCTTCGCGATCGCGGGGAGGACCGGGATAGCCACTGCGGCTGCTGGTCCACCACCGGGCCGATGCCGGCGCGAACCCGCAACCATCGCGAAGCCCACGCTGAAGATCGCGAAGACGATCGTCAGGAGCGTCAGCGTCCCACCGGGGCCGCCCGTGCTCCCATCGTCCTCAATGCCAAAGCCAGCAACTGGCGGGCGGGGCGTGGGCGAGGCCGGGGGTGGAGTGCTCGTCACCGTCGCCAGAGGCGTGGTGGCCGTTGGCGGCGGTGGGGTCGCCGTCGAAGGCGGCTTCGTCGGGGTTGGCGTGGGTGGCGGCGGCGTTGGCGTCGGGTCCGTCACCGTGAAGCGAGCGCCGGCGCCAGCAAAGCAGGGGACGTCCCGCGTCGTGACGTGGATCGTGACGACACCCTTCCCAAGGCTTCCCGGCAGCGTAAAGACGAAGTTCCCCCGGCCCTCAAGGTCCGTCGTACCCGTGGCGACCACCGGGTCTCCAGTCACCCGCAGGATCACGGCGACGCCGAGCTTCGACGGGAAGTTGAAAACATTGACGGAAACCTCGGACCCTGCGGGCCCGGAAGGAGGGGTGAGCGTGACATAGGGCTCTCCCGAGAACCTCATCGAGGCGTCGAGGGCGGGACAGCCAGTAAGTGTGCCAGACGGATTCCCGGTTGCCGAGACAACTCCTGGCAACACGAGCGCGCACAGCGCGGCGAGGATCGCCCCGAGGAACAAGCGGCGTGGGCGCATACGCCACCTCCAACGAAGATAACCGGGAACTTTACGTCACCAAGACCAATCTCGCCAGCGCTCGCTCCGGGCGCGAAACAGCCGGCGCGGTATCCTGGCGGCATCTCACGGGAGTGACCCCCACTGCTTTCGAACGTCGCAACGCCGGCTGGGGCCACCTCGCGGAAGCCGCGTCTCCGCGACTTCGGCATCGCACCACTCGTCCTGCTCTTCATCTTGAACGCCGTCGACGAGTTCGACCGCGCCGTCCTCTCCGTCGCCCTCGACGACATCCGCGAGGACTTCGGCCTGAACGACTTCACTGCCGCCCTCCTGCCAGTCGCCGTCATCTTCATCACGGGCATCATCAGCCTGCCGGCCGGCAACTGGTCCGACCGGCATAAGCGGGTGAACATCCTCGCGTATGGGGCGATCGTCTGGGGAAGTGCGGGGATCTTCGCCGCCACCTCGCGCAGCTTCATCCAGCTCTTTCTGACGCGCGCCCTCCTTGGCTTTGGCCAGGGCACCATCGTCCCGACCCACGCCAGCTTGCTCTCCGACTACTACCCCGTCAGCGTCCGCGGCCGCGCGTTGGGCTATCACCGCTCGGCGAACCCGCTCGGCCAGGTGATCGGCGGGATCGCCGGGGGCCTCCTGGTAGGGACGGTCGGCTGGCGCTGGGGCTTTCTCGCGGCCGCCGTCCCTGGCTTGATCCTGGGCCTCTTGGCCTTCCGCATGCGCGAACCGGCACGGGGCGAAGCGGACATCGCAGCCGCGGCCGAACAGAACCCGGCCCTCCGCGAGTTCTTGCGCACTCCTCCCGACGCGCTCGGCTTCTTCGCCAGCCTGAGCTGGATCTTCCGGATCCCTTCGTTGAAATGGCTGATCTTGACGAACGCCGCCTTCGGCTTTTCGCTCTTCGGCTCCGTGTTCTGGCTGCCAACGCTCTTCGAACGAGAATACGGCTTCAGCACCGAGGCAGCCGGCGCCGCTCTCGGGACCATGGCCTTCTTCGCCTTCCTCGGGTCGATGCTCGGCGGGCCTTTCGCCGACCGCTCGCTCGCCAAAGGGTTCGATTACCTCGGGAAGGTCGGCGTCGTCGCCGCCGCTTCGCTGACCGTGACCTGGACAATCGCGTTCTTGATGCCGAACGGGGCGCTCTGCCTCGTTTGGCTCGCAGTCGGTGCGTTCGTCGCCTCACTCGGCACAGGCGGGCTCGTCTCGATCATCGCCGCCGCCTCGCCACCGCGGATCCGTTCCCAGGCGTTCTCCGCCTTCGGGCTCGCGCTCGTGGTTTGTGGCGCGGCGGTCGCGCCACTCGTCGTCGGCGGCTCCTCAGAACTGTTGCAGCGCTACGCCGAGATGGGCCGCGGAGAGGGATTGCGCTGGTCGATGCTCGCGGCGACCACCGTCGTCATGGCCTTCGGCACCTGGCTCTGTTACCTCGCGAGCCGGACCTGCGCGGCCGACGTGCAACGCACGATGACCGACTTCTTCAGCGACCTGGCCAAGCGGAGCAGCCAGACGCCATCGCCAACCCGCGACCCCTAGCGCTACTTCGCCGGTAAAGTCGCTGTCGCTCGGCGCCCCGAGTTCGTCGCTTCCACATGACAACGGTGGCAAAGCACCTCGAGGTTCGATTGATGGTTCAAACAGGAGAACGACCGGTAGCTCCCGAGGAGGGGCTGGATGTGGTTCACCTCGAGCCGCAACTCGAGGCGGGTCGCGGCCCGGACAAGGCTAGCGTCCCGGCGAAGGGCGGCGAGGTCGAAGCCACAGCGTTCACACCGCCAACGCGCACGACGTCGAGCGGTGCGCCGGGCGGCGGGCCAGAAGTGGTCGCGTTCGAAGGCGCGGGCGTGGGCATCGGAGCAGTAGGCCGTCCGGCGGCCGCCTAACGCCGCGCGGCAGATGAGGAGCCGGCAAAGCGGCAGCGAGACGTCGACGCAAGTGACTCCCAGGAGGCTCGCAGGCACGGCGATGGGTTCGCGATCGGGCGCCGAGCGGCTCTGAGCTACATCCACGAGGTCGTTTATACCAAAGTTACGGAAATTGTCGTCGGACGATACTTTGTTAACTCGCCCCTTGAGCTCTAAGCTACTCAGAACTAATGTTCTAGTATGTACGCCGAGCTCCACGCCCACTCCTGCTGGTCCTTCCGCGAAGGCGCCAGCGCGACCGACGAGCTCGTCGAAACCGCCCACCGCCTCGGCTACACCGCCCTCGCCCTCACCGACCACGACAACCTCTGCGGCGCCATGGAGTTCGCCAAAGCCGCCCGAGCCCGCGGCCTCAAGCCGATCACCGGCTGCGAAGTCACGATCGAGCACGCGGAAGGCCAACGCTCCCACCTCACCCTGCTCTGCGAGACCGTTGAGGGCTACCGCAACCTCTGCCGCCTCCTCAGCCGTGCCTACACGACCTTCGGCAAAGACGACCCCCGCGTCCTCGCCGATTGGCTCGTCGAGCTCCGGACCGGGCTGATCGTGCTCTCGGGCTGCCGGGAAGGCGAGCTCAGCCGGCTCGCCGCAGCGGGGGCCGAATCCGAAGCCCGCGCCCTGGCGCAGCACTATCGCGACCTCTTTGGCCCCGAGCGGTTCTTCGTCGAGCTGCAGCATCACGATGTCTTTGGCGACACCCAGCGGGTCGCCTTGCTCGCACGCGTCGCCACCGCAACGGGGCTGGCCGTCGTGGCGACGAACAACGCCCACTACCACATTCGCGAACGCCACCGGCTGAACGACGCGCTCGTCGCCGTCCGCCATCGCCTGACGCTCGATAGCTCCCACGAGGTGCGCCGCCCGAACTCCGAGTTCTTCCTCAAGACGCCCGAAGTGATGGCCCGACGCTTTAAGCGATGGCCAGAGGCCATCACGAACACGGTCGCCATCGCCGAACGCTGCCAATTCGACCTCACCAACGACCTGCCCTACCGCCTGCCGGACTTCCCCGTACCAGAAGGGGCGACGCTCGATAGCTTCCTCCGCGGGATCTGCGAGCGCGCCTTCCGCCGGAAGTATGGCCCACTCGAGCCCCTGACCCGCGAGCAGGCGCGCGAACGGCTCGAAAAGGAGCTCGGGCTCATCGCGAAACACGGGCTCGCCGGCTTCTTCCTCGTCTACTGGGACATCCTTCAGATGGTGGGCGAAATCGCGCAGGAGCTGCACGGGCGCCCCAAGAACCTTCAGTCCGACGAGCGGCCGGTCGGGCGCGGCCGCGGCTCCTCGGTCAGCTCGATCGTCTGCTACCTGATCGGCCTCTCGCATATCGACCCCGTCAAAAACGAGCTCTATCTGGAACGCTTCCTCAACGACGAGCTTCATTCGCTCCCCGATATCGACCTCGACTTCCCGCGCGACATCCGCGACGAACTGCTCAAGCGCGTCTACCACCGCTACGGGACAGAGCACGCCGCGATCGTCGCCGCCTTCCCCACGTATCAATTCAAGAACGCCGTCATCGACCTCGGGAAAGTCCTCGGGCTGCCGGCGCCGGTGCTTGCCAAGCTCAACAAGCTCAGTGGCAACTTCGCCAGCGCCCACGACATCGGCGAGGAAATGGCCCACGTCCCCGAGCTTCGGGAGCTTGCCGCGGCGCCAATCTGGCGCGACCTGATCTCGCTCGCCCACCAGCTTGCCGGGTTCCCGCGACACATCGGGCAACACGTCGGCGGCGTCGTGATCTCGGCGGAGCCGATCTCCTCGGTCGTCCCGGTCGAGCCCGCGCGGATGGAAGGCCGCTACGTCGTCCAGTGGGATAAGGACTCCGTCGACGACGCCCGGCTGGTGAAGATCGACTTCCTCGCACTCGGCATGCTGTCCGCCGTCAACGAATGCCTGGACATCGTCGAAGAAGTGAACGGCGTGCGCGTCGACCTCGGCCGGGTGCCCCACGACAGCCCCGAGATCTACGCCTCGATCAAAGCGGGCGACACGATGGGCGTCTTCCAAATCGAAAGCCGCGCCCAAATCCAGACCTTGCCCCACACCCAACCGCAAAACATCGACGACCTCGCCGTCCAAGTCGCGATCATCCGGCCAGGGCCGATCATGGCCGGCGCCTTCCACCCCTACATGGAATACCGGCGCAAAGCGGCGCTCGGCGAGCGCGTCGAAGTCGACTATGGGCACCCGGAGCTCGCCCCGCTCCTTGCGCCGTTCATGGCCGAGACCCTCGGTCACGTCCTTTATCAGGACCAGGTGCTCCAGATTTCCTGCGCGGTCGCGGGCTTCACGCCGGGCCAAGCCGACCGCCTTCGGCGGGCGATGAGCCGCAAGCGCTCGGCCGAAGCGATGCAAGCGCTCGCCGAGGAGTTCTTCGCCGGCGCGGCCAAGAACGGCGTCTCCCGCGAAGCGGCCGAAGTCGCCTTCCAGCGGATGTCGGCCTTCGCCGCCTTCGGCTTTCCGAAAAGCCACGCCGTCGCCTTTGCCCTCCTCGCCTACGAGTCCTGCTGGCTGCGCTACTACTACCCGGCGGCCTACTACAGCTCCCTCTTCAATGCCCAACCGATGGGCTTCTACTCCGTCGAAGTCCTCACTGGGGATGCGAACCGGCACGGGATCGAAGTCCTCGCGCCCGACGTCAACCTCAGCAAGGCCCAGACCTGGCCCGAACGCGATGGCATCCGGCTCGGGCTGAGCCAGGTCCGCGGGATCGGCGGCGGCTGGCGCGAACGCACCGCCTCCACCGCCGAACGCCTCGCCGAAGAGCGCAGCACACGCGGGCCTTTCCGCTCGCTCTACGACCTCGTTTCGCGGACCGGGATCACGCGGGCGGAGGCCGAAGCGCTGATCGGCGGCGGCGCGCTCGACGCGTTTGGGCTGCCGCGACGCGAGCTCCTTTGGCAGCTCGGCCTCCTGATCCCCAGCCAAGACCGGATCGAAGAGAGCCGGGCTGGCCGCAAGCGGCGCGTGCTTGCGACCCAACCCGCCTTGCCCCTCCCGGTTTCCCAGGACATGGCCGAGCTCCCGCGGCTCTCCGCGTGGAAGTCCATCGCTTGGGACTACGAATACCTCGGGCTCACCGCCCGGCCCCACCCGATGGCCCTCGTCCGGCCGCTCCTCCACGAAGGGGTCATCTCCAGCCGGCAACTCGGCGGGCCGGGCAACCCCAACCGGTTGCCTCAGGGTGCACGCGTCGAAATCGCGGGGATGGTCGTCACCCGGCAGCGGCCCCAAACGGCGAGCGGCGTCCTGTTCATGCTGCTCGAAGACGAGTTTGGGCTCACCAACATCGTTGTCTATACCCAGCTGCAGGAACGCCAGCGCGAACTCATCCGCGCCACGCCGTTTGTCGTCATCCGCGGGAAGGTAGATAACGAAAAGAGCGGCTTTCCGAACATCATCGCGGAGCGCTTCTTCCCCTGCCCCCTTCCGGGGTTGATCCAGGCCCCCGAAGGCCACAACTGGGGCTAGGGCGGCCGGCAAGGAAAAGACCGTTCGGTCGTTCGAACGAGTTTAGTTGACTAGGGATGCTCTGCCCGTACACTGCGCTCGGGGTTCGTGGGGCCCCAGGAGCTTGGCTTGAGGCCGCCCCGCATAGGTGGCGGACGGCGCTGCCGTTTTGATCTTCGAGCGATGTCTTTATCATCGGCCCCGCAACTGCCAGGGAACAGACCCAGTGTGGAGGGAACGGGGTTATGGGGAGATACATCCTGCGACGGACGCTCATCAATATCCCAGTGATATTGATGGTTGCGACACTTGTCTTCTTCGCGACCAACGTTTTGCCAGGCGACTTCGTAGCTCAGCGCATCGCGCAGAACAACCCGACCGGCGAGGGCGGACCGGAAGCGATTCAGGCCCAGATCCAGAAGATCCGCGAGGATCTCGGCATTGATGACCCCGTCCCCGTCCGGTACGTGAAGTACCTGGGCAACCTCATGACCGGCGACTTCGGCACCTCCTACCGTTCGGGCGAGAGCGCCCTCTCCGAATTCAGGGACGGGATTCCCTACACGCTGCAGCTGTCAATCATGGCGTTGCTCGTGGCCTTGGTCACCAGCATCCCGATCGGCGTGTTGTCGGCCATACGCCAGGACTCGATGGTCGACTACCTCCTCCGCTTCTTCGCGATCGTGTTCGTCGCTGCGCCCAACTTCTGGGTCGCCACGATGCTGCTGCTGTACGTCGTCCGCGGCGTTGACATCGGGTTCGTCACGATCGGCTGGGACGTGCCCCTGACGGACCACCCGCTACTCTGGGAAGACCCCGTGGGCAGCCTCAAGCTGTTCATCATCCCCGCGGTAGCTGGCGGCCTCGCCTCCGGGGCAGGCGTCATGCGGCTCCTGCGCTCGCAGATGCTCGAAGTGCTCCGCCAGGACTACATCCGGACGGCGTGGGCGAAGGGCATGCGAGAGCGCGGAATCATCGTCCGGCACGCGTTGAAAAACGCCCTCATCCCGGTACTCACCGCCATCGGCCTCACGATCGCGGGCCTTCTCAGCGGGAACGTCGTCTTTGAGTTCCTCTTCAACATCCCCGGCGTCGGCAACCGCATCCTGACTTCCATCCGGGAGCGGGACGTCCCCGTCGTCCAGTCGTTCGTGGTGATCATTGCGACGTTCATCGTCTTCGTGAACCTCGCGATCGACGTGCTCTACGGCGCCATCGACCCGCGCGTGCGGCTCGGATAAGGGGAACGACTTTGGCCCAACAATCGACAGCAACCCTTCCTAGCGTGGGGGTCCCCCGCAGCCTGAGCGACCGCCCGCTGCCGGTCCGCTTTCTCATCCAGCTCGGCCGGTTCATGCGGACCAAGCCGCTTGGCGCATTCGGCCTCATCTTGATCATCGCCCTGCTGCTGATGGCAGTCTTCGCCCCGGTGATCGACCGCTACGAACCCAACACCATCATTAAGGTCGCCGCCAGGGACTGCACGCCCGCCCAACTCGACGACAAGACCGTCGTGTGCTTCTCGCAGGAGCTCCTCGACAAGGCGAGCGCCGACCCGAACGTCCGCCTGCAATACCCGGACTCTCGCTTCCAGAAGGGCCTCGGCGGCGGCAACGTGCTCGTCAACGCGCCGGCATCTGCGGACCACTGGCTCGGGACCGATGGTCGCGGGCGAGACCTCTACTCGCGCATCATCCACGGCTCGCGGCTTGCCCTCCTCGTCGGGCTGGGCGGCGCCTTCATCGCCGTCCTCATGGGTACGTTCTTCGGGACCATCAGCGCCTACTTCGGCGGGATCGTGGACCTGCTGATGCAGCGCGTCACCGACGCGTTCTTCGCATTTCCCTCGCTGATCCTCCTGCTCATCTTCTCCCAGGTCATCCAAGACCCGAACAAGTACTTCACGACCGTTGCCCTAGGCGTGATTGGCGTGGCCAGCGTGACACGCATCGCGCGCGCCTCCGTCCTCACGACACGTGAGGAGGTGTACGTCACGGCCGCCAAGACGATCGGCGCCACCGACGCGCGGATCATGGTGCGGCACATCCTGCCGAACATCGTCGCCCCGTTGATCGTCATCTTCACGATCTCGATCGGCGCCTACATCCTCGCGGAAGCCGGCCTCGCCTTCATCGGCCTGAGCGACCCGACGGCCATCTCCTGGGGCGTCATGGTCAACGAAGGCCGCCAACTCGGCCCGGCCAAGCCTCAAATGGCCCTCTTCGTCGGCCTCGCACTCACGTTCACCGTCCTTGGCTTCAACCTCCTCGGCGACGCCCTGCGCGACGTGTTGGACCCGCGCCTCCGCGGGCGCGGCGGCCGCGCTGGCTTCTAACGCCACCACCACCGGAGACAAGTCACGAGAGGCCTCACCCGAAACTGGGTGGGGCCTCTCACGTTATATTCGGCTGTAGTACTAGCTTATTGCTTCATGTCACTCTATTTGTTTGGTCGATTCCTAGAATTTAAACTCTTCTCAACAGTCTCGCGACCGTACGAGCGTTCGGACGTATCGTGCAGGGTTGGGAAGCTGTTGCGACGATCGCAACGATATCTCGCATCGGTAAAGCAAGGGGAAAAGATTGAGGGACTCGGACAACTACTGGTTGCGCCGCATTGGCGCCGGACGAGTGACACGCCGCCGCTTCGTCGGTGGCGCGGCAACGCTCGGCGTCGGAGCCGCGAGCCTTGGGCTCGTTGGCTGCGGCGACGACGATGACGACGAGACGCCGGCAACGACGGCGCCAGCCGGCACTGCCACCGCCTCCGCTAGCGGCACGGCCGCGGCAAGCGCCACTGCCTCGGGCACGGCTGTCGCCGCCAAGCAGCGCGGCGGCATCGCCCGCTTCACCAGCTCCAACGCGACCTACGACACCTTCGACGCCGACCGCACCCGCTTCGGCCCGATGGGCACCATCCTCGGCTATGCGAATCAAGGCGTCGTCGCCTGGTCGAGCTTCAACGAAGCGAAGCTCGGCGGCTACTTCGCCGAGTCCTGGGAGCAGGCCGACAAGCAAACCCTTATCTTCAAGGTCCGCCCCCAGTCGTGGCACAACAAGGCCCC
>JBJXFX010000098.1:0-3031 GCA_046152925.1 Dehalococcoidia bacterium | reverse complement strand
TGACTCCCCGCGGCAGCCGGCTCTCTCCGCCGGCTGCAGCGGGTCCCAGGAGTTGCGCGCGGCCCGCGTCCAGGCCCCGCGTGCTTGCACGCCGCCTACTGAAGGACGGCGGTGTAGGTGATCGTGGCCGACATCGTCTCGCCGCCGGAGAGCTACTCCGCGTTCTCGCCCGTGATGAAGTTGAAGCTCGCCTGGACGCCGCCGACGAAGCAGACCTCTGCCTCATGGGAGAAATCGACGTTGTTCTCCTCGTCACTGATGAACAAGACCGATACTGGGACGCCCGAGACCGCGAACGGGGTGACGATGGTCCAGACCGGCGTGGACCCAGGGAACGAGCCCGCGGGGAAGCTCAGCTCGTAGCAGCCGGTCTCCGCGTTGAAGAGCGACGTGTAGCCGGCGCCTTGACCAGCCCCGTTGAACGCAACGTTGCCGACGACGAAGTGGCCCTGGCCGGGCCCGGCGGGGCCCTGTGGTCCTTGCGGGCCTACGGGCCCTTGAGGGCCAACTTCGCCGGGCGCTCCGTCTGCCCCATCGGCCCCAGCGGGACCTTGAGGGCCAGCCGGACCGTCAGCGCCTGGCGCCCCGGCGGCGTTCCAATCGAGCGCTGTTTCGTTGTTCTTGCAGGCGGCGGCGACCACCTTGATCGTGCCGCTGCTCGCGTTGACGCAGGCGTGGATGACGCCGGACGCCGGCGGGCCGCCGTGCGCGAAGGCGAGGGTTCCCGTCGCCATGCCGGCCGCGAGCAGTAACGCGCCGCCGCCCGCCAGAGCGAGGATCCGGGAACTGTAGTGGGACAGGCTGCTGGACAAAGAGCGATTCATCAAATTCTCCTCGTTTCATGCTCCGTCCGTCGTGGAGCGGAGCGTTGTCGTCTGAGGGCGGAGGGTGTGTGTTTGGATGGACCAGCGATGCCGCCGCTGCAACAGGCGGCTACGCGGGTCCCCAGGAGTTGTGCCTGTGCCGGCGATCGCCGGTCAGGCGCGATAGTCGCGGCCCTTAATCGAGGAGGGCGGTGTAGGTGATCGTGGCGCTCATCGTGGCGCCCGCTCCGCTGGACCCAGCGCAGGGCATGTACAGGTCGTGGTTCAACGTCCAAGCCCCAGAGACCGCAAAGGGCGTCAGGTCGATGTCGAGGAGATCCAACGTGTTGCCCCACGTGAGAAGTGCTGAGTTCGTCGCCGATACGGTGAGCGCGAATTTGTCCCCCCCGACAAGCGTCCCGCCGGCTGCGCAGCTCACCGGAGCTTCCCCGAACGGTGTCGGTGTCCACGATGCCCCGGCGCCCGTGAAAGCAGTCACCCGCCCAAGGATGATCTCTGGTTCCGTCGAACAGACCGTCAGAGTCGGCGATGTGGTCGCGTCGACGAGGTTCACCCCACCCGCGGGTGATAACGCGACATCGGTCCCGAAACTGAGAGACGACGCGCTCAACGTTAGGCATGGCACCGCCGCGGCCCGAACTCCGACGCTGGCCGTGACGGTCCCCGAGGCGTCTCCCAGCGCGGGGACGGCGGTGAGGCCCGCGACGCTGGTCGCGAGCAGGGCGGTCGCGAGGCCGGTGAGGCCAAGCCTTTTGAACATGCGGTTCGCTCCTGGTCTGTGTCCGGGAGAGTGCGCCCTCCCAGCGACCCGAAGCCTAAAGACGCCCTCGGGGCCTGCCATCACACGAATGAGCCATTTTGTCCGCTGGAGTTGGGACCGCCCCAATAGTGGGATCCCACTATTGACACCGTCAGCCGCGCCGGAAGCGGGCCGCGGCCAAGGTGAGCGTCCCCGCGACGACCGCCCAAAACGCCGGGCCGATCCCTGCCAGCTCCGCCCCGGACATCGCGACAAGGAAGGTGACGATCGCGGCGTCCCGTTCCGCTGGCTCCTTCAGGGCTGTTGCCAGGCCGTTCGCGATCGTCCCGAGCAAGGCCAGGCCCGCGACCGCGATCACGACCGCCCTCGGGATCGCGGTGAAGAGGCCCGTCACCGCCCCGCCCAGCAAGCCAATCACGAGGTAGAGCGCGCCGGCGACGATCGGGGCCGCATAGCGCCGGTTGGGGTCCGGGTGTGCCTCTGGGCTCAGGCAGATCGCTGCGGTGATTGCGGCGAAGTTGAGCGCGAACCCGCCGAACGGCGCCAGCGCCACCGTCGCGGCGCCCGTCGTCCCGACAACCGTGGAGACCGGTGGCTCGAACCCCGCCGCGCGCTGCGCGGCGACGCCGGGCAGGTTCTGCGAGGCCATCGTGACGATGAACAACGGGACGCCGAGCCCCACGATTGCGGCGGGGTCGAAGGCGGGCGTGGTCCATTCGGGCTTCGCTAACTCCCAATCAACGCCCGAGAACTGGGTGTCTCCCTGCGCGGCGGCCACCGCCACCCCGGCCACGAGCACGCCCAAGACCGCGTACCGCGGCCAAAGCCGCCTGCCAGCGAGCAGGGCGACGAACATCGCGACCAGTGGCGCGGGGCTCGCTTCGAGCGAGCTGAAGCCGTCGACCGCGAACCGGGCCAATACGCCCGCGAGCAACGCTGACGCCAGACCGAGCGGCAACCGGTCCATCAGCTTCGCGAACAGCCCCGTGTACCCCGCCAGCGCCAACAGGACGCCGCAACAGACGAAGGCCCCGAGCGCGTCAGCGTAGGCGATGCCCTCGGTGCCCGCGATCAGGGCCGCGCCGCTCGTCGCCCATGCCGTGAGGATCGGCTTCCGGTAGGCGAGGCTGAGCCCGATGCTGGTGATCCCGGTGCCGATGCCGAGCGCCCAGATCCAGGAGCTCGTCTGGTCTGGTGTGGCTCCGACGGCCCGGCTGGCCTCGAAGGCCACCGGCAGCGAGCTCGTGATCCCGACGAGCACCGTGACCAATCCCGCGACGGCGGCGGAGACGGAGAGATCGCGGGCAAGTTGCATGGGTGGGCAGACTATAGGAGGGCGGGCCTACGGGTTGCCGTTCTGGCCCGAGGTTGCGGGTGAAGCGAGTGAGCGACACGCGTATCGCGCTCATGAGACGAAGAAGCGGGCTCCCCCAGGAGGGGGGGGCGC
>JBJXFX010000078.1:0-5504 GCA_046152925.1 Dehalococcoidia bacterium | reverse complement strand
CCACGAAGGGTAGGTCATGGTGACCTCCCCTTCGTGGCGCCTGCCGAGATCGCGGGTTAATGCTCCGTCTTCTTCGCGTGCTCGGCCACGACCTTCTGGGCGATCATCGCGGGCACTTCGCCGTAGTGGTCGAACTCCAGCTCGAACACCCCGCGCCCCTGCGTCATCGAACGCAGGTCGCTCGCGTAGCGCTGCACCTCGGCGAGGGGCACGTCCGCATCGATCACGGCGAGCGAACCGTCGGGGTTGATCCCGTGGATGCGCGCCCGCTTCGTGTTCAGGTCGCTCACGATGTCGCCGGTGTTGCCCTCCGGCGCCGTCACCTTGATCCGCATCACCGGTTCGAGCAGCGTTGGGCCGGCCAGCTGGATGCCGTCCTTCACGCAGTGTGCCGTCGCCAGCTTGAACGCCATTTCGTTCGAGTCCACGGGGTGGTGCTTCCCGTCGAAGACGACGATCTCGCAGTCGGTGAGCTCGTACCCGGCAAAGACGCCCTCCTTCGCCGCTTCGTGGATCCCTTTCTCGACGGCTGGGATGAACTCCTTCGGGACCGAACCACCAACCACTTTGTCGCCGAACTTGAGCCCGGCTCCGCGCGGGAGCGGGTTGAACTCCAGTGCCACCCGCGCGTATTGGCCGCTTCCACCCGTCTGCTTCTTGTGGGTGTAGTCCGCGGTCGCCTTCTTGGAGATGGTCTCCCGATAGGGCACGCGCGGCAGCTCCAAGGCCACCTCGACGCCGAACTTTCGCTTCAGCCGCTCCACGGTCACGTCGAGATGCGCATCCCCGAGCCCGGCGAGCACGATGTCGCCGGTCGTCTGGTCGCGGCTCAGCTCCAATCCGGGGTCTTCTTCCACCAAACGCGCGAGGCTCGGCCCCAGCTTGTCGACGCCCGCCTTGCCGACCGGCTTGACCGCCATTGAGTAGACGGGCGCCGGAAAGCTGATCTCCGGCAGCGTGAACGGGTGCTCCTTGCTGCAAAGCGTGTCGCCCGTCGCCGTGTGCGCGAGCTTCGCGACGACTCCGATGTCCCCGGCCCGCAGCTCGCTGACGGCCGACTGCTCCTTGCCACGCTGCACGTAGATCGTGCCGAGGCGCTCGTCGGCGTTGCGGTTCGTGTTCCAAAGGTGCGAATCGGCGTGCACCGTGCCGTTCAGCACACGCATGTAGGTCAGCTTCCCAACGAAAGGGTCGGCCGCCGTTTTGAAGACCAGGACAGCGGGCGCCCCCGCGGAGTCGGCAGTCACCTCGGCGCTTCCGTTGCGCTCGGCCTCGCGGTCGGCGGGGGCCGGGCCTGTCTGCGTAACGTTATGCAAGAGTTGCCGGACGCCGATCAGCTTGGTACTGGACGCGCAGAGCACCGGGATGATGGCCTCGTGGTCGAGCGCGGCGTGCAACACCTTGCGCAGCTCGTCCTCGGTCAGCTCCTCGTCGGCGAAGTACTTCTCCATCAGCGTCTCGTCGGTCTCGACGATCGACTCGATCAATGAACTCCGGAGGGCCGTGGCCTCGGCTTGAAGGTCCGCCGGGACGTCGCCCTCCTCGGCCTGGTCGCCGAAGTACGCCTTCATGTGGAGCAGGTCGACCACGCCCTTGAACGTCTCGTGTGCGCCGATCGGCAGCTGCAGCGGGGCGACTTTCGCCCCCCAGCGAGCCTTGCAGGCCGCCAGCACCGACCGGAAGTTCGCGTTCTCGCGGTCCATCCGGTTGATCACGACGACGCGCGGCATCTTCAACTGCTCGGTGATCTGCCAGGCGCGGTCCGTGCCGACCTCCGGCCCCGAGACGGCATCGACGACGATCGCGGCCATGTCCGCGGCGTGCGCGCCGCAGATCACCTCCGAGACGAAGTCGGCGTAGCCCGGCGTGTCGATCAGGTTGACCTTCTTGCCCTCCCACTCGAGTGGGAGGATGGAGAGGTTGAGCGAAAACTTCCGCTTGTGCTCGTCCTCGTCGTAGTCCGAAACGGTGTTGCCGTCGGACACGCTCCCCATGCGGGTCGTCGTGCCGCTGACCAGCAGCGCCGCTTCCGCCAAGGTGGTCTTGCCCACGCTCCCATGACCCATGAGGACGACGTTTCGGATGTCCTCGCTCGGATAGACCTTCATAGCCGGCACCCTCCTTCCGCGCAGCCCGCGCCTACCGTCCGGTTGGCGCGGATTCTAGGCAGGTTTGGGGGGCCTCTCAACCGCCAATTGGGTTAAGGCGTCAAGCAGGGTTGGCGCGCCCGCCCGGCAACCGGCCGAAAGAGGTTCCCGAGCCCGCCCGAACGCGTCCCGCACCACCCGGGACATCGGCTTCTGAGCCGCGGCCGCCCGCCGGATGCGCGTCAACCGCTGACGCCGTACCGTGCCACGCTCGGCTGGTACACTCGCCCCCACGCCCCGCACGGATGTTCGCCAACGTGACCCGCACCTACGTCGCCCTCGACATCGAAACCACCGGCCTCGACCTCGACCGTGACAAGGTCACCGAGGTCGGCGCCGTCCGCTTCGACGAACACGGCAACGAGCTCGCCGTCTACGAAAGCCTGATCAACCCCGGCCGCGACATCCCCGCCTTCGTCACCTCGCTCACGGGCATCTCCGACAAGCTCGTCCGCGGCGCCCCAGCCCTCGCGGCCGCGGCGCCGAAGCTCGTCGAGTTCGTCGGCGACAGCATCGTCGTCGGCCAAAACATCGGCTTCGACCTCGCCCATTTGCGCAAGGGCGGCGTCGAATTCCCCCAGCTGACCGCCATAGACACCGCCGAGCTCTCGCGCGTCTTGCTCCCCCTCCGCCAGCCGCGCGGCCTCGACGACCTCGCCGCCCTCCTCGAAATCGACGCCCCCACGGCGCACCGGGCCTTGGCCGATGCCAGGACCGCCGCCCGCGTCTTCGGCGCCCTCCAACAGCGCGCCCGCTCGCTCGATGACGCCGTCCGCCTCCAGCTCGCCCGCCTTGTTTCGATCCACAACCTCCCGCTCGCCGAAGTCATCGCGGGCGAGGTATGGGAATCGGTGCCCATCACCGAGCGCGCGCTTCCGGTCGTCCGGCCCGCGCCGGACCTGCCGTCGCTCCAGCGCCGCGAACCGCCCGTCCCCATCGCCCAGGAGCCCGTGCGCCGCGTCTTCGCGGCCGGGCCGGGCGCGATCCCCGGCTTCGAGGCGCGCGGCCCCCAAGTCGACATGACTGATGCGGTCACCACCGCCTTTGCCGAGGGCGGGCACTATCTCGTCGAGGCCGGGACGGGCGTCGGCAAGTCGCTCGCCTACCTTGTCCCGGCCGCCATCCACGCGCTGACCAACGGCGAGCGCGTGGTGGTCACCACCAACACGATCAACCTCCAGGAACAGCTCTACCAGAAAGACATCCCAGCCCTGCGCGCGATGCTCGTCGCGGCGGGCGTCATCGAGAAACCGGAGGATCTCCGCGCGGCCGTGCTCAAGGGGCGTGCGAACTACCTTTGCCTTCGCCGCTGGACGGCTTCCTACGCTTCCGGGCTCGGCGACCCCGACTTCGCCAAGCTTGGCTCCACGATGCTCCTCTGGCTCCCCGAGACCGAGACCGGCGACCGCTCCGAACTCAGCATCGACCACACCGATTACGTCACCTGGCAGCGCTTCTCCGCCCAGGACACCGACTGCCTCCAACGCCAGTCGATCTACGTGCGCAACGGGCAATGCTTCCTCCAGCGAGCACGCAAAGCCGCCGAGTCCGCCCACATCCTGATCGTCAACCACGCGCTCCTCCTCGCCGACCTCGCGGCCGGCGGGAGCGCGCTCCCCGCCTTCGACCATCTGATCATCGACGAAGCCCACAACCTCGAAGACCAGGCCACGAACCAGTTCGGCGGCGCCGTCAGCCTGCGCCTCCTCCGCGATGCGCTCGATGGCCTCCATCGCCCAGCGTCCCGCAACCAGCGCGAAGGCGGCGTCGCGAGCCTGCTCAAGTCACTGCCAGAGGGCGCCGCGTTCGAGGCCGGCCTCAGGCTTGAGGCGGCGGTCCAGGCCGTCGGCCCGATGGCCATTCCCGCCTTCGAACGCCTCGCCACCATGCTCCCCGGCGAAGGCGAAGACGACCGCATCATGGTCGACCGCGCCCTCCGCGCTCAGCCCGGCTGGTCCGATGTCGAAGCCTCCTGGATGGACCTCGACAAGGTCCTGGGCACGGCCCACGCCCGGGCGCTCAGCGCCGCCCAGACGCTCGCCGGCGATGCCCCCGTGGAAGAGCCCGATGCCCTCTCCGGCGAGGTCGAATCAGCCGCCCGGAAGCTGGAAGAGCTCCGCCTCCGCCTCGCGGACTTGGTCACCCACCACGACGACCAGCAGGTTGTCTGGCTCGCCCGCGAACGCGACACCACGGCGGCGATCCACGGTGCGCCGCTCGACGTCGGCCCCCTCCTCTGGGAGGACCTCTTCCAGAAAAAGCGCACCGTCGTCGCGACCAGCGCCACCCTCGCAGCCGCCGGCGGCATGGCCTACACAGCGCGCCGCCTCGGCTTCCAGGACCCCGGGATGGTGCAGCTCGGGTCGCCCTTCGACTACCGCTGGTCGTCGCTCCTCTGCGCCGCCGACGACCTCGCCGACCCATCGCGCCGCGAATTCGACGAAGACGTGGCCCGGGCAATCGTCGAGCTTGCCACGGCCTCCGATGGCCGCGCGCTCGCCCTCTTCACCTCCCACGCGGCGATGCGCAGGGCTGCGCAGCTCGCTCGCCGCGGCATCGAAGACGCCGGCCTGCTCCTCATGGTCCAGGGCATCGATGGCCAACCCCGCCAACTCACCGACCACCTTCGCAACGAGCCACGCAGCGTCGTCTTTGGCACATCCAGCTTCTGGGAAGGCGTCGACATCAAGGGCGAGGCGCTTTCGATGCTGATCATCACCCGGCTCCCCTTCGCCGTGCCCACCGACCCAATCCATCGCGCCCGCAGCGCCCAATACGACGACCCCTTCGGCGAATACTCGCTCCCCTCGGCCATCCTCAAGTTCCGCCAAGGGTTCGGACGGCTGATCCGCGATAGGCGCGACCGCGGCGTCGTCGCGGTCCTGGACCGCCGGATCTTCGAGAAGCGCTACGGCGACCAGTTCGTTAAAGCGCTGCCCCAGTGCACCACCCTCAAAGCCGGCATCGAGACGATCGCCCGAAGGAGCCGCGAATGGCTGCAGATGCAGCGGGACTAGCCGCGCTCCTGCCCCTTCAAGGCACACGGGCGCAGCTCGCCCTGACCTCGACTCGCGACGATCGCGTCATCGCCCAGATCACTCGCCTGCACGATGGCGCGCCCGCCGGCGAAGTCGAGCTCGGCATCGACGGCGGCCAGCTGACGGTCTGGCGGCTGGAGGTCGCGCCGGACGCCCGGCGCTATGGCCTCGGGTCCGAATGCGGCGCGCTGATCCGCGAACTGGCGGCGCGTGGAGGCTTCGAAACCCTGCGCGCCTGGGCCCCGCCCGGCATCGGCCTCGCGGTCTACTTCTGGATCCGGATGGGTCTCCAGCCTCAATTCGGCGACGGCCCACACGG
>JBJXFX010000074.1:0-7931 GCA_046152925.1 Dehalococcoidia bacterium | reverse complement strand
TGTGGCGTGTTGCGCCCGCGCACCAACCGCTCCAGTTCGGCCCGCTCGTCGTCTGAGACACTGATGCCCAATCTCTCCATACGGAGAGTCTATCACTAATGATACTTTGGAGACACTACACTAGGCCCGCAGTGCAGGGTCGCCCAACTCCGGCTCGCCCTGGCCCGCGCTAGCGGATCCTCGCACGAGCAAGTACCGTGCCAACACTTGGAGTAGGAGTCCTTTCATGCCCAACGAAGTCACTCAGGAAGCCTTGGCCGCGTTTCGGGCCACGTTCACAGGCGGGGTGATCGCGCCGGGCGACGCCACCTTCGAGGGCGCTCGCCGCGTCTGGAACGGCAACATCGACCGCAGGCCGGCGCTCGTCGCGACTTGCCACACCGTCGCCGACGTGCAAGCGGCGGTCCGTGCCGCAAACGCGCACGGCTGGCTGGTCGCCCTTCGCGGCGGGGCCCACAATGCGGCGGGCCACGGCACCTGCGACGGCGGCATCGTGATCGACACCTCACCGATGAAGCGCATCGATGTCGACGAAATCGAACTGATCGCCCGGGCGGAACCGGGCCTCACCTGGGCCGAGTTCGACGCCGCCACCCTCGTGCATGGGCTCGCCACCACCGGCGGCACCGTGAGTAACACCGGCATCGCGGGCCTCACCCTCGGCGGCGGCATGGGCTGGCTGATGGGCAAGCACGGCCTCACCGTGGATAACCTGCTCGCCGTTGAGCTGGTCACCGCTGCCGGCGACCTCGTGCGCGCCGACAACCTCACCAACCCCGACCTCTACTGGGCCCTTCGCGGCGGCGGTGGCAACTTCGGCGTCGTCACGGCCTTCGAATTCCAACTTCACGAGGTCCCCGCCGAAGTCCTCGGCGGCATGGCGATCTACCCGCTGGACCGCGCGAGCGACGCGCTCCGATTCGCCCGCGACTTCGCGCCAACGCTCCCGGACGAGGCCCACCTCGCGGCGGCGTTGTTGACGGCGCCCGGCGGCCCGCCTGTGGTGGCGTTGGTCGTCGCGCACAACGGCGATATTGCCGAGGGCCAGCGCCTCTTTGCACCAATCATCGAGAGGCTGGGCGAGCCGATGATGAACGCCATCGCGCCGATGCCCTATGCCGTCCGCCAGACGCTGCTCGACCAGCCGAACGCTGTCGTTGGCCTCCAGCGGTACTGGAAGTCCGGCTTCAGCGACACGTTCTCGGACGCGTTCATCGACGACGCCGTCGCCCGTGCGGCCAAATTCACCTCGCCGATGTCGGCGATGCTGATGGTCTACATGTCCGGGCTCGCGACGCGCGTCCCCGCCGATGCGACCGCGTTCGGGCTCCGCAAGCCGCAGTGGGATGTGAACGTCATCGGCCAATGGGAAGACCCGGCGGAATCGCCGCAGCACATCGCCTGGGTCCGGGAGGCCTGGTCGGCGGTGGAGCCGCTGATTTCGGGCGCGGCCTATGTCAACCACCTCGCTGGCGACGACTCCGTGGAGAAGGTCCGGGCTTCCTACGGCGCCAACTTCGACCGCTTGGTCGCGGTCAAGCGGCGGTATGACCCAGGCAACCTCTTCCGGCTAAACGCGAACATCTCGCCGGCGTAACCGCGATCACCCCTTGCCGAGTGCGGCCGAGAGGCCGGCCCGCACGTCGCCGTGGGTGAAAGCAAAGCCGGCCGATTGGAGTCGCGCCGGCATCGCGCGCTGTGACGCGAGCAAGAGGCCTTCGGCGGCATCGCTCCCGAGCAACGCCTTCATCGCCAGAGGCGGGATGGGGAAGATGGCGGGCCGCTTGAGGACGCTCGCGAGCGCCTTCGTGAAGTCGGCGTTGGTCGCTGGGTTCGGCGCCGTCAGGTTGTAGACACCATCGAGGCCGGGCATCGTGATCGCGAAATCGAACCCGCGGACAACGTCCGCCTTGCTCACCCAGGACATCCATTGTTTGCCAGACCCGATCCGGCCGCCAAGGCCGAGCTTGAACGGCAGGAGCATCTTGCCCAGGGCGCCCCCGTCTTCGGTGAGCACGACGCCGAGCCGGAGGATGACGGTTCGGATGCCCAAATCGCGGGCGGCTGCGGTTTCGCGCTCCCAGTCCTGGCAGAGCTTGGCGAGGAAGTCGTCGCCGGGGCCGCTCTCCTCGGTCAGCAGTTCGTCGCCGCGGGAGCCATAGAACCCAACGGCCGACGCCGCGACGAGCAGCCCCGGCTTGTGCTCCAGGGTGGCGAGGTGTTTCACCAGCGTCCGCGTGGCTGCCACGCGGCTGTTGACGAGTTCGGCCTTGCGCTTCTCCGTCCAGCGGCCACTGCCAATCGAAGCGCCCGCGAGGTGGACGATGGCATCCGCGCCGTCGAAAGCGCCCGGGCGTACCCAATTGTTCGCGGGGTCCCAGACGCTGGCGGGCGAATCCTGAGGTCCGCGGATGGCCCGCGTCACGAGGTGCGTGCCGCTCCATGCATCTATCAGGGCGGAGCCGACGAGGCCGGTGCTGCCTGTAATGGCGATTTTCATCGTGTTCTCCTTGAGATTAGGTGGCGCTCGTCTGGAGTCCGGCAACGGGTACAGCCGCACCTGGGTGGTAGCCGTTGCGGCCTTCCGGGCCGCGGGCCGGGAAGACTTCGCGTATCACGCCGGTCCGGTGCGAGAAGATGGACTGGACCCGCTGTTTCACGGAGAGCCGGTTGACGGCGTCTCCGAGCGGCCCGAAGGGCACCGCGTAGTGGACGATGTCCTCCATCTCTACCCCGGCCGGGACCTGGCGAAAGTGGTGCTGGTGGTGCCAGAACCGGTAGGGCCCGAATCGTTGCTCGTCGACGAAGAGGCGGCGGTCGAGGACGTGCGTTATCTCGGTGACCCATGTCATCGGTACGCGGGCGATCGGCCGTACCGTGTACGTGAGGATGAGGCCAGGGTACATCTCGGCTGGTGGCTCGCACGTCAGCTGAAGGCCGAGCCATGGCGGCGTGATCTTCGAAAGGTTGCGTGGGTCGGAGAAGAATCGCCAGACGTCGCCAAGGTCGGCTTCGACCAGCGCAACCTCGCGATGACGGTGGAGGGACATGTTCAGATACTCCCTTGATGGACCAGGACGCCGACGGCGTCGTGGAAGGTCGTGAGCCGCTCGCCAGGTAAGGGCTGCGTGCCGGCCGCCAGCGCCCGCCCCGCGACGAAGAGCGGCGTCCCGCTGCGGACTACGGCAGTAGCCGCGATCCGGCACGCCGGGAGGCTCGAGTCGGCGGTCGCAATCAGGCAGACCGCCGCGGGTTGAACGTGGCGGACGACTTCGATCAGGCTGTCGACTGGGAGGTCGCCCCCAAGGCAGGTTGCCGGGCGCCCGTGCCATTCCAGCGTGGCCGCCAGCAGCGCCGCTGGCAGGTCGTGCTCCTCGCCGGCTGGGCACGCGACCACCACCGGCGCTGGTGCGTTCGCGACGTGGGCGCGCGGTTGAAACAGCCGCTCGAAGACCCGCCGTGTGGTCTGGCTTGCGAGGTGCTCATGGGCTGGCGAGAGGTCGCCGCTCTCCCATGCCGCCCCGACGGCCCGCAGGAAGGGCCCGATGACCGTATCGAAGGCCGCCTCGGGACTCTTGCCTCCGACGGCTTCGCTGAGCAGCACGCTGAGCCGTGCGGCATCGAAGGCGGCCACAGCAGCAAGGAGTCCGCCGTGGCCGGGGCCCTCACTGAGCGGGGCCTTCACCGCGGGGCCACCGCGAGCGGTCCGGGCCGCGACCTCGCCGGGCACCCCCGCCGCGATCAGGCGGCTCATCGTGCGGACGGCCTCGACATCCTCGGGGCGGTAGAGGCGGCGGCCGTTGGCCGACCGGGCCGGCGCGGGGAAGCCGTAGCGGCGTTCCCAGAGTCGGAGCTGGTGCACCGTGACATCGGTCGCGGCCGCCACGCCCATCGGGCTCAGTTCCATGGGATCGACCGTACAACTACGTCAATACTTCGTCAATACCTCGTCACGCGTCCCTCTTGGCCAAGCCCCACGACCACGATCGGATGGCGGTCGGCGCGGAATCCCAACAGTACCGCGACGGCGACGGCGACGGAGCGGTCGCGGCGACGCAAGCGACGAGGGTTGCCCAGCCGGACCGCGCGCATTTCGAATCAGGGGCTGGATCAGGCCAACCAGTCGGCCAGGAAGAAGCAGAAAGGGATCCCTGCGACCAGGTTGAATGGGAACGTGATCGCGAGGGCGGCGGTCAGCGAGAGGCCGGGGTTCGCCTCGGGCAGGGCGATGCGGACCGCAGCCGGCGCCGCGATGTAGCTCGCGCTCGCCGCCAACGTCCCGAGGATGGCCGCACCCTCGGGCGAGAGGCCCGCGAGTGTGCCCACCGCCACGCCGAGGGCGCCATTCACCACCGGCATCGCAACGCCGAAGGAGACGAGGAAGCGGCCAGCCTTCTTCACATCCTCGAACCGGGCCGCGGCTGTCGCCCCCATCTCGAGCAAGAAGAGGACGAGGATGCCGTAGAAGGGGTCGACGAAGAACGGCTTGATCGCCTGGGCGCCGGATTCGCCGGCGAAGGCGCCGATCAGCAGGCCGCCGCCCAGGAGCATGACGCCGCGGCCCGCGACCACCTCGCGGATCGCGTCCGCACCCCGGACGCCGCCGCCGAACCGGGCGGCCAGCAGCAACGCGACGACGATGCCCGGGATCTCCATGAGGGCGACCAGGGCGGAGAGGAAGCCGTCCTCCGGCTCCCGGCCGGCCGCCGTCGCGAACGCCATCGCCGCCGTGAAGGTGACCACGCTGACCGAGCCGTAGTGGGCCGCCAGGGCGGCGGCATCGCTCACCGTAAGCTTTCCCGCCCGCCGTGCGATTGCGAATGCCCACAGCGGGATCATGAGGCCCAGGCCGACGGCGCAGACCGCCGGCAGCCAGACCTCTGCCAGCGAACTCTGGGCTAACTGCGCACCACCCTTGAGGCCGATGGCGAGCAGCAGGTAGGTCGTCAACGCCGTGTGGATCGCAGGCGGCAGGCGGAGGTCGCTACGCAGGAAGGTCGCTGTCGCCCCCAACACGAACGCGAGCACGGGCGGCGAGGTCAAGTTGGCAACGGCGGGTTCGAGCGACATAGAGTGGGAAAATACACGACTCTTGTTTCGTGAGTCTAGTAGCCTATGAATCCTCGACGAGGCCCGGCTGAAGGACCTGCTACTTGACACACGACTCAGACTTCGCATATTCTCAAGTGACCACGGGGGAGTAACCGCTGCCACCCCGGCAGCGCATGGGTCGTCAACACGCGCAACCGCGCCGGCCCTGCAGCGAGGTGAAGCTCGCCCGGTAAGACCCTGGCACAACATCGGCGGCCGCCCACCAGAGTGCGGCGCCTTGGAGGTGTCAGGAAATGTTGGACCGCTTGATCTCGCCCTTTGACCTGTTCGATCCCGACGACCGCGACGACCGGCGCGAGCGCCGCCCCGGTGCGGCCGAACCCGGAGCCGAGCGCCCGCGTGGCCTCCGCGGCCTCCTCGCCCGGCTCTTCGAGAGTCAGTGGAGACGACGACGACCGCGATGACCGGCGGACGCCGCGCGAAGGCACCGGCGACCGCCGCCGTCAGCGCGACCACGACGGGCCCGATTTCGACTAACTCGCCAGCTCGCCCATCGCTCGATCGCAGGGCCACCGCATGACCGCGGCCGCCCTGTTCGACCGCCGCCCTAACCGGAGATTGCACCGCCCATGTTCATGGACCTCCTCCCCTGGATCTTGTTCCTCGCCCTCGTCGGCGCCATGCTCGCGCTCGACCTCGGCGTCTTTCATCGAAACGCCCATGCCGTCACCAAGAAGGAGGCGCTCTCCTGGAGCGTCGTCTGGATCGGGCTAGCGGCGGTCTTTAACGTCGGCGTTTACCTTGTTCAGGGCCGCGATTCGGGCATCGAATGGACGACCGGCTATCTGATCGAGAAGTCGCTCGCGGTCGACAACGTCTTCATCTTCCTGTTGATCTTCGCGAGCTTCGGCGTCCCCACCATGTACCAGCACCGGATCCTCTTCTGGGGCATCGTCGGTGCGCTGATCATGCGCGCCCTCCTGATAGCGGCGGCGGGCGTGCTCCTCGGCGCGTTGCACTGGGTGATTTACCTGTTCGGCGCGTTCCTGATCATCACCGGGATCAAGTTCCTTCGCGACCAGAGCGACCACGCGCCCTCGCTCGACAAAAACCCTCTGGTGCGCGTTGCCAAGCGCTTCTTCCCTGTGACGGAAGGCTACGAAGGCCAGAAGTTCTTCGTGCGCCGCGCCGGCGTCCTCATGGTCACGCCGCTGTTCTTGGTGCTCTTGCTCGTCGAAAGCACCGACCTGGTCTTCGCGGTCGACTCGATCCCCGCCATCTACGCAGTGACGGACGACCCCTTCATCGTCTTCACCTCGAACATCCTCGCCATCCTCGGTCTGCGGGCGCTCTACTTCGTGCTCTCGGGCTACCTCGCAGGGTTGAAGTACCTGAAACCGGCCCTCGCAGCTATACTCGTCTTCGTCGGTATCAAGATGCTGCTGATCGATACGTACAAAATCGACCCGCTGGTCAGCCTCGGGGTCATCATCCTCATCCTCACCGTCGCCGTCGTCGGCTCGCTCCTGCGCAAGGACCCGCCGACTGCCAGCGACCCGCACGCGCCACTCCCGGACCCGGTCGCCCATTAACCTGGACGCCGGCCGGCCACACAAAGGGGTCAACCGATGTTGCTACGCCGCATGAAGGCCGTCTTCGAGGCGAAGGCGAACAAGGCCGTCGACGCGATGGAGGATCCTCGCGAGATGCTCGACCTCAGCTACGAGAAGCAGGTCGAGATGCTGCGAGACGTGAAGCGTGGCGTCGTCGAAGTCACCGCTGCGCGGCGCCGGCTCGAACTCCAAGCCGAAGAGGTCCGGGCGAAGCTGCCGAAGTTCGACGGTCAGGCCCGGCAGGCGATGGCCGCCGGCCGGGAGGACCTCGCCAGGCTCGCGCTCGAACGGAAGCAGCTCGCGCAAGGCCAACTCGACGGCTTCGCCACGCAGGTTGCCCAACTCCAGGGCGAGCAAGACCGCCTCATTCAAGCCGAAGCGAGGCTCGCGGCGAAGGTCGAAGCCTTCCGGACCCGCAAGGAGGTGGTCAAGGCGCAGTACACCGCCGCAAAGGCCACGGTGCGGATCGGCGAGGCGGTTAGCGGGCTCTCTGAGGAGATGGCCGACGTCGGCATGGCGATCCAGCGCGCCGAGGATAAGACGGCGCAGCTCCGCAGCCGCGGGGACGCCATCGGCGAGTTGATCGAGAGCGGCGTGCTCGACGACGCGACTGGCGGCGGCTCGTCGCTCGACCGCGAGTTGGACCGCCTCGGCGCTGCCGGCGGAGTCGAACTCGAACTCGCCGCCTTGCGCGCCCAACTCGCTCCCGCTACGCCCCCCAAGCTGCTCTCGGAGGCCCAGTCATGAACGAGTTCGTCACCGTCGAGACGGCCAGGTTTGGCGTCCGCGCCGCCGAGGCCGCGATTTTGACGCCGACCTTCGGCCGCCAAGGGTGGGTCCCATGCACCGTCGCGGCCCGGCAGGAGGTGCACGGGTGATCATCCGGATCCTCGGAGACTGCCAGTACCGCGTCGACGCTGACATCCTGGCCCAGCTCGAAGCCCTCGATGCCAAGCTCGACGCGGACCTCGACCAAGACGTCCCGACCGCGTTCGCCGGCCACCTCGATGAGATGCTCGCCCTCGTCCGGGGCCTGGGGACGCCACTCGCCCACGACGAACTCGTGCCATCGGACACATTCCTGCCCGCCGACGGCAGTTCGCTCGAGGAGGTGCGGGCCTTGATTGGCGGCGCCGGGCTCACTCCAGGCGGCGTTACGGCTGGGGGAGGCTAGCGATGGTCGACGAACTATTCGACGTGTTCGAGGACCTCTTCGAGCGCCGCGGAAAAAAGAAGAAGCGGCGCGACGAAGAGGGCACCCCCAGC
>JBJXFX010000070.1:0-18614 GCA_046152925.1 Dehalococcoidia bacterium | reverse complement strand
GATGCCACGCTGGGTTTGACGCTCGCCCGAATCCGTGGGACGCCCCCCATCTAACAAACTCGAGCCGCACCCCAGCGCATTCCGCCTTGGGGAGGGCGCCGGTATACTCCGGCCTGGCCCGCCGCAGCGGCGTGCCCGCCCCATTTGTTTCGAACGAGGTCTCCGGGTGCCCAAACGAAAACGTCGGGAGCATCAACACCAGAACCAGGCTGCCCAGCGCCGCCGCTCCTTCGGATCGCCCACCCTCTCACCTGAAGAGCGGGTGAGGCCACCGTTCCCGATGAACCTGTTCCAGAACACGAAGCTGTTCTTCATCATCGGCGCGGCGATCATGATCGGCGGCGTCATCGCCGCTGCGCTGCTGAGCTCCCAAGACCCCACGCGTGAGACGAACCCGGACTTCGAGCCGACGCCTACCGCGACGGTGGACCCGAGCGCGACGCCGAGCGGCACCCCGAGCGGGACGCCCTCCGCGACCCCCACGGTAAAGACGTTTCAGCGCGCCGAACAGGTGATCGACGCAGCGAAGAACAGCTACACCGCGACGCTGAAGACGAACAAGGGCGATGTCGTCCTGCGCTTGTACTCGGACCAGGCGCCGAACACGGTCAACAGCTTCGTGTTCCTCGCCAAGCAAGGCTATTTCAACGGGATCACGTTCCACCGCATCGTCCCGGGCTTCGTCGTCCAGGGCGGCGACCCGACGGCTTCGGGGTCGGGCGGCCCCGGCTACCAGACCAACGACGAGCCGAACCAGCTCCCCAACAAGAAATACACGCTCTCCATGGCGAAGACCTCTGGTGCTTCGAGTTTCGGCAGCCAGTTCTTCATCAACTTGAAGGACAACCCGAGCCTCGATTTCAACAACGGCCGGGGCGACAAGTTCTATCCCTGGGCTGAAGTGACCGGCGGCCAAGACGTTGTCGAGGCGATCGGCAAGGTGCAAACGGACAGCCGTGAGAAGCCGATTGAGCCTATCGTGATCCAGAGCGTGACCATCGAGGAAAAGGCGAAGTAGCTTCGTCAGTCCTCGTCAGCGGCTGGTGCGACTTCTGGGCCGATCAGGCCGTGCTTTGACGAGTATCGCTCGACCAGAACGATGAGCAGCAAGAACGGCACGAAGGCGCCGCCAGCGACCGCAGCCCACCACGAGGGGATGATCGCGAGCAGGATCCCGGCGGCCGCCGTGAACCCCATTCCGATGATGGAGAGGATGCGGCCGGCGAGGACCCAGGGCGTGACGGGTGTGTTCATGCCCGGCCATGTTCTCGCCTCGGCCCCCGGCGGTCTACCGGGCGAGCAAGCGGTCCGCTGCGAGTAGGCCCGACTCCAGCGCGAGGTGCGCGCGCGGGCCAACGGTGGCGTCGCCCGCGAGAAACAGCCCGTGTGACTCGGCAATCCGGGCGTCGTTGGGCGCGAGCGCGTTGTTCGGAAGCGCGGCCGGCCAGCGGGTGACTTCGGCCCAACGGGGGTCGTTGCCGTCTGCGAGGAGGCCCCGGAGCGCCTCCCAGGCGGCGCGCGCCGCCTCGCCATCGGGCAGGGCCATTCGGGGCCGGCTCCACCCGTCCGCCATCTGCGCGACGATCACGCCTTCGGGATTCGGGACGTACCCGGGCTTGCAGTGCTCGAACGCCACCCAGCTCACAGCGTGTTGGCGATCGAGGTTCACCAATGCATAGGCATCCTGCGGCCGCGGTACGTCGCCGGAGACACCGAAGGCGACCGAGATGATTGCCCGGTACGTCACCTCGCGATAGGCCGCGACGAGGGCGTCCCGCAGGTCGCGTTCGAAGGCGCTGGCGGCGAGAACCTCGGCCGCGGCCGGGGCCGGGAGCGTGAGCACTACCGCGTCGAACGGCCCAGCGACGCCTTTGGGCCCGCGGAGCCGCCAGCCGTCTGTGGCCCGCTCCAGGGCCGCCACGGGCCACCCAAGCTGGATGTGCGCCGCGCTGGCCTTGGCGAAAAGGAGGCAGAGCTTCGCGAGGCCGCCGCGATAGACGAGCTTGGGCTGGGCGTTCTGGGACGGGTCGCCGGGCGCCACCTGACCGGCCGCATCGAACGGGCAGACGTCGCCTGCGACGTTGGCCAAATCGCCCGAGGGGAGGTGGTGGTGAAGGAGGTCGTGGACCGGGCCGGGGTCGGGGCGGATGAACTGGGCGCCGTCGTCGAACGCGGCCCCGCCGTGCGAGCGTGTCGAGACGCGCCCACCGAGGCGGCCCGAACGTTCGAACACTGCCACGGTGACGCCACGATTGCTCAGCTTCCACGAGGCGGCGAGCCCCGCAACCCCAGCTCCGGCGATAGCAACCCGCATACCGCCATTATGCCCGGCCGGGCTCCGGCTTTGCTGGACGGTTGCGCCCCTGGTACCCTCGAACTCTTCGCGGCGCGTGCCGCGGTCTTCGGGTCGGAGCGTAGCGCAGCCTGGTAGCGCACTTGAATGGGGTTCAAGAGGTCCCGCGTTCAAATCGCGGCGCTCCGACCACCCTCCCCACCACAGGGCCCATTACTATCTCCGTCATGTTGCTCGAAGAAGACACGCTCGCTTCATCCGTTGGGGACGCGTTGGTCGCGCGCGGTGCGCGCGTCGCCGTTGCCGAAACGACGGCCGGCGGCCTGATCAGCGCCCGGCTGCTCTCGGTCGCTGGCGCCTCGGCCTGGTTCGACCGTGGGTCGGTCTGCTATGGAGGCCGTTCCAAGCAGGAGACGACCGGCATCGACACCGAAATCCTGCGGACGCACGGCGCCGTAAGCGTCGAGGCGGTCTCCGCGATGGCGGAGGGCATCCGGGCGACGGCTGGCGTCGCCTTCGGGGTGGCCGAGAGCGGGATCGCCGGGCCGGCCGGGAGCCGCCGATCGCCGAAGCCCGTCGGGACGGTGGTGATCGCCGTGGCTGGCCCCGCCGGGACGACCTGCGAGGAGCACACGTTCGTGGGGACACGGGTCCAGTTCATGGCCCAAATTGCCGAACACGCCCTGAGGATGCTCGCGCAGGCCGTCGCGACGGCGGACGGATCGTGAAGACGATCGCCGGTTGTGGCCCAGCGCGGTAGATTGCCGCGAGTATGGGCCCACTTGCTTCGCTTGCCCTCCGGCAGACGCTCTCTGGACGCGGCCTCGTCGGCATCCTCGCGCTCGGGGTTGTCGTCGCCGCCGCGCTCCTGGCGAGCGCGCCGATATACGCGCGGGCGATGGCCGACCTTGGCTTGACGTACGTCATCCGGAGCGAGTTGGAGGACAACCACGCGAGCCGCGCCGAGTTCTTCAAGCTGCCGCTCCAGACGCAGGAGGGCCAGGACATCCGGACGGCCGTCGAGCGCCGGATCGATGAACGCCTCGGGTGGTTCCGGGAGTCCCAGTCGCGTTCGATCCGGGCGGGCAAATTCTGGGTGACGAAGCCGGGCGCCGCGGTGCGCGACCGCAACCCCTTCGGGGAGCCGGCCTCGGTGACCGGTTACGAGTCCCACATCCGCGTGCTCACGGGCCGGCTGCCCCAGGCGCGGCCCGACGGGATCATCGAAGTGATCATGAGCCCGCGGGGCGCCCAGCTCTCGGGGATGCAGCTGAACGAGACGTTCGACCTTTTCGAGGAGTTCGACAACTGCGAGCGGGAGCTTTCAAACGAGCCGTTCCCACCGCCGCCCCCGCCCTGCCCGATCACGGCGTCGGTGGAAGTCCGGTTCCAGGCGATGCTCGTGGGCACGGCCGAGCCGAGCGACCCCGACGAATCGTTCTGGGTCGGGCTGGCGCACCGCTACTTCGATCCATTCCAACAGCCTGTCGTCGGCGCGGGGCAGACAATCCCGATGCTCACGAGCGAGGACGCTCTGCTCCAGGGGTTCGGGGGCCGCTTTCCCGCCTTTCGCGCCTACCACGCCTGGCTCATCGTGGCCGAACCCGAGCGGCTGACGCGGACCAACTTCGAGCGGGCGCGCGACGACATCATCGCCCTCGGGGGCGAGTTCGACCCGCTCGGCGGCTTTGCCTATAGCCCGCTGCGCGACACGCTACTCCAGTTCGGCCGCAGCGCAGACTACCAGCAGGTGCCGCTCACCATCCTCCTGCTGGAGATCACCGGCATTGCGCTCTTCTACGTCGGGTTGGTGGCGGCCATCGTGGTCGAACGCCAAACGGGCGAAATCGCCCTCTTGCGCGGGCGCGGCGCGAGCCTCGGGCAAATTCTCCTGATTTACGCTGTCCAGGGCCTCCTGGTGGCGGTGCCCGCGCTCCTTGCGGGGCCGTTCATCGCCGGCGGGGTGACAGCCCTCCTCGGGCTCACGCCGCTGTTCGATGGCGTGACCGATGGTGAGCTATTGCCCGTGACCATCATGCCGTCGGCGTTCGGCCTCGCGGCCGTGGGGGCGGTGCTCTCGGTCGTCGCGCTCGTCCTGCCGGCGCTGTTCGCGGCGTACCGCGGGACGGCCGCCATCAAGCGTTCACAGTCCCGGCCGGGCTCCTCGGTCTTCCAGCGGTACTACCTCGACCTCGGCCTCGCGGCTGTCGCGATCATCCTTCTCGTCGAGCTGAACCAGCGCGGGACGGTGTTCACGCCGTCCTCGACGGGCGGCGTGAGCAGCGACCCGCTCCTCTTGGCGTCGCCAGCGCTCGCGATCGCCGCTGCCTCGGCCCTCATCCTGCGCTTCTATCCGCTGCTGCTCCGGCTGTTCGCCCGGGTGGCGAACGTCGTCGCGGGCCCATCCGTCGCGCTTGGCTTGTGGCAGGTCGTCCGGAACTCCGGGCAGTACACCCGGCTCACGCTCTTGTTGATGATGGCGGTGTCCGTTGGGACGTTCGCGGCGAGTTACACGAAGACGGCCGACCGCTCCTACAACGACCGCGCGAATTTCACCGCTGGGGTCGACATCCGTGCGGTGAGCCCGACGGGTGCTTCGAGCGGCTCCGTGCGAGACGTCGTGAAGTTTGGGGCGCTGGCCGCTGACCTGCCGGGCGTCGGCGACGCGTCGGTGGTGCTGCGAAAGCCTGCGTCGCCCGCTGTGGCGGGCGGTTCGGCGGCGACGTACCAGGTGCTCGGCATCGACCCTAAGGCGGCCCGCTCGATGCTTTGGTGGCGGGATGACCTCGCGGACAGGCCGATCGAGGACCTGCTCGGCCTCATTGATGGGCTTGCTCCGCCGCCTAGCAAGGTCCTCCCTGAAGGGAGCAAGTCGCTCTCGCTTTGGGTCCGGGCCGACCAAGCACTCAGCGGGACGACGATCCGCGCCGGTCTGCGCGATGCCTCAGGCCAATTCGGCCTCGTGGCGATCGGGGAGCTCGACTTCCTCGGGCAGGATTGGACGGAGCTGACTGGCGACCTTTCGAAGACGACGCTCTTCGAGCCGAAGTTCCCGTTGGAAGTGGTCTCGCTCGTCTTCACGGGCGTGACGTTCCGGCCCACCATCCCTCCGCTCTTTTTCGATGACTTCAGCGTGAAGGACGCGACCGGGAAGGCGACGCTCCTCGAAGACTGGGAAGGCGCCAGCGAGTGGACCCTGTTCCCTACGACCGCGACCGCGCCGGACGGCTACTCCGTGAGTGACCAGAAGCCGCACGCGGGCGCCGGCGCGGGGCGCTACACGTTCAAGCCCGGGTCCAGCAACGAGACCCGCGGCCTCTATCTCTCGGGCTTTCTCACGCCGCTCCCCGCGCTGGTGAGCGAGGACTTTCTCGCCCAAACGGGCCAGAAACTGGGCAGCGAAATCACGATCCGGGTCGAAGGCGGGCCGCTGGTGCCGCTGGTCATTCGGGGCATCTTCGACCTTTTCCCCGGGACGCGTTCGGCGGAGGGGCCGGTCGTCGTCTTCAACCGAGACCGGCTGCTGTACTGGACGTCGATCGCGGTTTCGGCGATCGGGGCGCCGGTGGAGCCGAATGAAATCTGGCTGGACCTCGAACCCGGGGCGGACGACGAGGCGTTGATCGACGCGCTCGCGGCGCCCCCGTTCTCGCTCACGAACGCCGTGAGCCGCGCCCAGGAGCTGGCCGACGCCACAAGTAACCCGCTGATCGCGGCCAGCGGCAGCGGCATCCTTTCCGCGGCGTTCGTCGCGGTCATCGGCCTCGTGATCGCGGCGATGTTGACCTCGCTGATCGCGGCGGTCCGGCGGCGACGGGTGGAGTTCGCGGTGATCCGCGCCATCGGCCTGAGCCGCGGCCAGCTCTTGCGGATGCTGGCGCTCGAATACGCCATCGTTTTCGTTGTCGGTGTGGCGGTTGGCTGCGGCCTGGGCTTGTTCGTCAGCCGCCGCATGCTCTCGTTCCTCGAAGTTGGGGAGACGGGTGAAGCCGTCGAGCCGGCGTTCATCCTCGAAACGCGCTGGCTCTATGTCGCCGCCGCGGTGCTCACGGTCCTCGTCGTGTTCTCGGCGACGCTCTGGCTCGCGGCGAGGATCGTCGGGCGCAGCGCCGACGCGCAGGCCCTCCGGACCGAGTAGCGCCGGGCTCAGTCAGTGCCGGATGGGCGCACCAGGAGTGCCGCTGGCGGGTCGGCGGAGAAATCGCCGACGAGGCGGTCGCCGTCCTTGATTTCGCTCGCCACGCCCTCACGCAGCCGGAAGAGGCGGTGGGTGGGTTCGACCACTACCTTGACCGACGCGCCACCCGAGGTCGCTGAGATCGCTTTGCCCTCGACGCGGTCAACGGCGCCGCCGAGGATCGGCCGGTCTTCGGGGATCCGCGTTGTCTCTGCACCGTTGAACCCGCCCTTCGAAAGGAAGAAGCCCTTCCCGGAGGTCGCGAGGGACGGGGCCGCGACCACCACGAAGTGGATGGCGAAGTTCTTGTATTCATTTGGGATGCCGTACACGGTGACGAAGTCGCCGGGGCTCACGTCAGCGACTTCGATCGGCTCGAGGAACTCGATGCGGATGGCGGGGGTCAGCGTCAAGGTGCGGGCCGCGAGCGTGCTTTTCGGGTCTGGAGTGAGGTCCAGCGTGTCCCCGGCGCGCTGCTTGACGTCGTACACGAGGAGCGGCGAGGCCGGCGGGGCGGTGAAGGCTGGCGGTGGCGGTGGCGTGTCGTCCCCGCTCACCGAAGAGGAGAGCACGATGGCCGCCCCGGCGGCGATGCCGACCAGGAGGACGACCGCGACCGGCAACATGGCGGATCGCCACCAGGCGTCTTTCGGCAGCGGCTGGTCCACGGATGCTTCAGTCACGGCCCGCATCATAGGTGGCGCGGCGACATGGGACGATCTCGCCGTCGCTCGCGCTGGCTGCCGTAGAATGCCGCCTCGGGAGGGAGCTCATGCCACGACGCAGCTGGTGGGGCTGGGGCCTCGAATCCGACGAACCGACCGACGAACAGCGTGTGACGATGGCCGCGCGGATGAGCGCGCGCTGGGGCGTGACGCTCGAACCCGCCCCGAGGCCGGAGATCGGCCGGATCGCGCTGCGGGCGCCACGTTTGACGGCGCCAGCGGCCCTCGCGGGGATCGTTTCCGCCGACGCCCATGAGCGCGCGGGCCACACGTACGGCAAGAGCTATCGTGACGCGGTCCGCGCGGTCCGCGGCGACTTCCCGGACCCCGTAGACCTCGTGGCGTTCCCCAGGTCGGAAGCTGAGGTCGTCCGCGTCCTCGAATGGGTCGACGGCGCCGGCGCTGTGGCCATCCCCTATGGCGGCGGCTCGTCGGTGGTGGGCGGGGTCGAACCGCCGGCTCGGGGCGACCGTCCGGTGGTCTCGATCGACCTCGGCGGCCTGCGGCAGGTGCTGGAAGTAGACGTAACGTCGCGAGCCGCGCGGGTCCAGGCCGGGGTGCTCGGCCCCGACCTCGAAGCGCAACTGCGCCCGCACGGCCTGACGCTGCGGCACTTCCCGCAGAGTTTCGAGTGGTCGTCGCTCGGCGGCTGGATCGTCACGCGTTCTGGCGGGCACTACGCCACGAACCACACGCACATCGACGACTTCGTCGAGTCGGTGCGGATGGTGACGCCGGGGGGCATCTGGGAGTCCCGCAGGCTGCCGGGAAGCGGCGCAGGCCCGAGCCCCGACCGGCTCGTGCTTGGCAGCGAGGGCATCCTCGGGATCGTGACCGAGGCGTGGATGCGCGTGCAGGCGCGGCCCGTGTTTCGAGCTTCGGCGGGGGTGCTCTACGGGTCATGGGCCGCGGCCTGCGAGGGTGCGCGGCGCGTCGTCCAGGCGAAGCTCTGGCCGGCGAACTGCCGCGTGCTCGACCCCGTGGAGGCCGGCAACGCAGCGGGCCTCGATGGCACGAAGGCCATTCTGATCCTCGGCTTCGAGTCCGCCGAGGTCCCGCAGGGCCCGTTCATCGCCGAGGCGGTGCGGCTGGCGGAGGAGGCGGGCGGGACGGTCGACGAGAACGGCGTCCTGGTCGTCGACGGGACGGCTCGTGCTGAGACGGAGGCGGGGCGGCAGGGCGCCGTCGGGGAGTGGCGCAACTCGTTCATCCGGGCGCCGTACCAGCGAAACTTGACGGCGGGCCTCGGCCTGCTCGGCGACACCTTCGAGACGGCGATCACCTGGGACCGCTGGCCGGAGTTCGACCGCCGCGTGCGAGAGGCCGTGCAGGCGGCGCTCCTCCGCGTTTGTGGCGCGGGGACGCTGAGCTGCCGGTTCACGCACGTCTACCCCGATGGGCCGGCGCCGTACTACACGTTCTCGGCGCTCGGACGCCGCGGTGGCGAGCTGGAGATGTGGGCCGAGATCAAGCAGGCGGCCTCGGACGCGGTGATGGCGGCCGGCGGCACGATTACGCACCATCACGCCGTCGGCCGGGACCACCGGCCTTGGTACGATATCCAACGCCCGGACCCGTTCGCGGCGGCCCTGCGCGCGGCGAAGACGGCCGTCGACCCGAACTGGACGCTGAACCCTGGCGTCCTCATCGACCCGTAAGGAGGCCGAGATGGCCGAATCGCTCATCCCCGACCAGACGCGGGCCCTCGTCGGGCAGGCGCTGAACGACCCGGTGTCCGGGGTCATCGTGGAGAAGGAGTCGCAGCGGTACGCCTACGCCGTCGACGACCTGAACCCCGTTTACTTCGACGAGGCGGCGGCGAAAGCGGCTGGCTACCGCACGCTCGTGGCGCCGCCGACCTACGTTTCGCACGTCGTGGCCCAACACCGGCCGGTGGACCAGCTGCGGGTGGATGGGATTTACCGGGGCGGCGCGGCCCGCCACCGGATCGAGCTCCGGGTGAAGCGCGTGATGTTCGGCGGCGAAGAGTGGGAGTTCCTCGCGCCGGCCTACGTCGGCGACACGATCACGGCGGTGACGCGGCTGCATTCGCTCGAAGAGAAGTCCGGGGGCTCGGGGCCGTTCGTCCTCCAGACGGTGGAGACGACCTATACGAACCAGGACGGCATCGTGGTCGCGAAGGGCCGGACGAAGAGCATCGCGCGGTAGAGGTGCCACTGGTTCCTTCGCCCGTACGGCGTGCGGTTTGTTAAGGTGGTCGTCTGCCCGGTGCGCCGCCAGCGTCGCCGGAGCCCACGAAGGACGCCTCACCTTTGCCAGCACCCGACCTCGACACCATCGTTTCGCTCGCCAAGCGCCGCGGGTTCATCTTTCCCGCCGCCGAGATCTACGGCGGTTTCGCCAACAGCTACGATTACGGCCCGCTCGGCGTGGAGCTCAAGCGCAACATCCGCAATGCCTGGTGGCGTGCGATGGTGCAGGAACGCGACGACGTCCTCGGCCTCGACGCGTCGCTCCTCACGAACCCGAACGTCTGGGTCGCCAGCGGCCACGTCGCGAACTTCACGGACCCGCTCGTCGACTGCCGCGTCTGCCAGCAGCGCTTCCGCAAGGACCACCTCGACGAGGGCGCGTATGACGTCGAGAAGCAGGACGACGGCAGCTACAAGTGCCCGCGTGGCAAGTGCGACCTCACCGAGCCTCGCATGTTCAACATGATGTTCAAGACGCAGGTCGGGCCGGTCGCGGATGAGTCGGCGATCGCCTACCTCCCGCCGGAGACAGCCCAGGGCATCTTTATCAACTTCACGAACGTCGTGAACTCGATGCGCCGGAAGCTGCCGTTCGGCATTGCGCAGACGCGCGTGAGCTTCCGGAACGAGATCACGCCGGGCAAGTTCGTGTTCCGCACGCTCGAGTTCGAGCAGATGGAGATGGAGTACTTCTGCATGCCGCCCGCGGACCGGGAGAACCCGGCCGAGTACTTGGCGTTGTACCAGGAGTGGGTCCAGGAGCGGCTCCGCTGGTACGTCGAGGTCGTGGGCATCGCGCCTGAGCGACTCCGCCTGCGTGAGCACGACAAGGCTGAGCTTTCGCACTACAGCGCCGGCACGACGGACGTGGAGTACCTCTTCCCCTGGGGCTGGGGCGAGCTTGAGGGCATCGCCAGCCGCACCGATTTCGACCTCACGCAGCACCAGCGGCTTTCTGGCCAGGCGATGACCTTCTTCGACGAGGACAGCAAAGCGCACGTCATCCCCTGGGTGGTCGAGCCCGCGGCGGGGCTGACGCGCACGCTGGCGGTCACGTTGCTCGACTCCTACGACGAGGAAACGGACGCGAAGGGCGAGACCCGCGTCGTCTTGCGGTTCAAGCCGAACATTGCGCCGGTGAAAGCGGCCGTGTTGCCGCTTTCGAAGAACGCGAAGCTCACCCCGACGGCGCGCCGCGTCTACGACCTGCTTCGGAAGCACTGGATGGTCCAGTACGACGAGACGCAGTCGATCGGCCGGCGCTATCGCCGCCAGGACGAAATCGGGACGCCGCTCTGCGTGACGGTCGACTTCACGACCGTTGGCGAAGAGGGCACGCCGGGCGACGACGCGGTCACGATCCGCGAGCGCGACAGCCAAGAACAGGTGCGCGTCCCTATCAGCGGGCTCGTGGCGGCGCTGCGAGACCGGTTGCCGGGCTGTTAGCCGTTCAGCCCGGCAAGGAGGCCCTGGATGTCACCGTGCAGGAGGCTGGGCACGTGCAGCCGGAGTCCTGGGAATTGGGAGCTCTCGATCACGCCGGATGAGTCTGGTTCCCGGCGGCGGTAGCGTCCGCCCGCCAGCTCCAACCAGTCGAGGCGCTGGTCGAAGAGCTGCCATACGATGTACTCCTGGACGCCGCCGCGTTCGTAGATCTCACGTTTCTGGTGGAGGTCGTAGGCTGCGCTGCTGACGGCGACCTCGAAGATGAGTTCTGGCGGGCCATTGATGGCCTGTGACGTCCGGGTGGAGGTCCCAGCGTCTTTCCGGCGGAGATAGAGGTCCGGCTGAAGATCGTCGTCTCCCAGCCGGACCGTCGTGTTATCGCCGATCTCAAGCTCTGGGCGGCCCGCCACGTAGGTGAAGAGCCATCCATGGGCGTGGGAGTGTCCGACGCCGTGGTCAGGGCTGACGCTCATTTCGAGATAAACAATACCGTTGAGCCGCTCCGCGCGCTTGATTTCCGGATGGAGCGCCCAAATCCGCTCGAACTCGTCCCGCGTGAGATTATCCCCGGCGACGAGGGGCGGGACACGGCTCTTCACAGGTGCATCCACCAGCGCGGCGGCCATGAGGACATCGTAGCACGGCCAATGACCGCGGAGGGTTGGGTGCGGCTCCGGATTGGGAGGCTGTTTCGGCGTGTTGAGGAGCGCCTCAACGTGGGAACGGGGTGGGATGCCTCGGCGCGGCCGTCATCCCCCCGCCCTTCCCCCGACTGCCCGCGCGGGGGAAGGGGGACTCATGCTGGTGCTGGCAATGCTCACAGCAGCCCCCGACTGCCCGCGCGGGGGAAGGGGGCTGTGCCGTGGTGGCGTTCTCGGACGCGCTCCGGAGACTCTTGGTCAGCACCCGCCACCCCCGTCGCTGGGCTGGCGCGTTAGTGGGCCTTTGGCCCTTCGCGGCGGCAGGCGTCGCCGTATTCGCTGAGGGCCTTGATGACTGGGTCGTTGGCGCCGAGGTCGAGCGTGACCTTGTGGCGGCTCAGCTCTTCCCAAACGTGCTTGCTCGTGGCAGCGACCTTGTCGTCGTCGTGGAGGCGGCAAGCCTGGCCATAGGCGCTGATCGCTTGGACGAGGGGGTCATGGGCGTCGAGATCCATGGTGATCTGGTGATGGGAGAGCGCCTCCCAGAGGTGCTTGCTGGCTTCGCTGACAGAGAAAACGGTGGCGCTGGACATGTGAAATCTCCTGGAAACGCGGATTTAATGCGATTGTAACACAGGCAAGGCGAGCGCGGAAAAAGCAACTCAGAGGTGCGCTCGCCGAGTGCGCTCGTATAGTTAACGGCCGTGACACAACCGGACGCGGCCGCGGCCGCCCCGCCCAAAACCGAGAGCCCAATCGGCCAATCGAAGATGAACGCGGCGCTGGACGCCTTCCGGAGCCGCCCGTTCCGGTTTCTCTGGATCAGCTCGTTCAACTTTTCGCTGGTCCAGGGCATCCAGCGGTTCACCTTCGTCTGGTTGGTGCTCGACCTGACGACGGGGTCGAAGGCGACGGGCCTCGTCGCGTTCGCGCTCGGCATTCCCGTGTTCTTCATCGCTCTACCCGCGGGACTGCTCTCGGACCGGATGGACCGCAGGCTGTTGCTCCAGGGCAGCGTGATCGGCGCGTTCGTGATCTCGACGGTCACGGCGGTCCTCGTGCTGGCCGACGCCATCACGGTCCCGCTGGCTTTCGTCTTGGCGCTCGGAATCGGGACGGCGCTGGCATTCGGGCAACCGGTGCGCCAGGCGGTGCTCCCGAGCATCGTGCCCCGCGAACGGTTAATGAACGCGATCGTGCTGATGACGCTTGGTCAGAACGTCTCGACGGTGCTCGGGCCGGCGCTCGGCGGCGCGGTGATCGCGATGGGCGGGATCGGCGCCGCGTTCGCGCTCCAAGCCGCGCTCTACGGCCTCTCGTTCGTGACGCTCCTCCCACTGCGGATGCCTGCGCGTCCCGAAGCGCCTCCGCGCCGCAACCTGCGGGCGGAGCTCGGCGAGGGGCTCGCGTTCGTCGCTGGCAACTCGGCGATCCGGACGTTGGTCTTGCTCTTGCTCGTCGGCGCCTTCTTCTTGCAGGGTTCGTCCGGCGTCCTCATCCCGAAAATCGCAAAGGAGGAGCTGCACCGCGGCGCCTTCGCCGCCTCCATGCTCTTCGGGTTCATGGGCATGGGGATGATCGTGAGCTCGCTCTTTCTCGCCTCACAGACGGCGATGAAGAACAAAGGCACGTGGTTTATGGCGATGTTGGTGGTCGCCGGGTTCATCTATGTGGGGATGGGGCTCTCGCCGTGGTACATGGGACTTGTCGTGTTGCATCTGCTGTGGGGGATCACCGGGGGGTTCTACGTGAACCTCAACCAGACGCTGATCCAAGGGCACACGCCCTTGGATGTGATGGGGCGCGTGATGGCGGTCCACGCCTTGGTCTTCATGGGGATTGGCCCGCTCGGCTCGCTGGTTGCCGGGCCGGCGGCGGACTGGATGGGCGCACGGGAGTATGTGGTGGTCTGCGGCCTCGCGACGGTGGTGCTGACGGGCGCAGCCTTGGTCACGCAGGCGAAGCTGCGGCGCTTGAGCTGAGCCGTGGCTCCCCCGCGCATAGAGACCGGCATGCCGCTACGCTGGCGGCCCTTGGAGGTCTCACATGGCTCGTTATCAGGTCCGACCCCTCTCGCCGGGCGACATCCCGGCCGCGGCGCAACTGCTGGCCGCGCGGCACGCCAGCGACCGGTTGCGCTTTCCGTTTTTCCGAGACGATCTCGCGACGGCAGTGGGCGCGAAGGCACAGCTGGAGACGACGCTCGGCGAGGCCGGGACGCGCGCGGCGGTTGCCGACCGCGGTGGCGAGCTGGCTGGTTTCTTGGTGACCCAGCCGCGTCTCTTCTCCCCTACGGAGATGATGGCCCTCTTCCTAGCTCCGCACTCGCTCTCGATCCCCACGGAGGGGTACGCGGCCCGCGCCGGCGAGGACCTCGAGGCGCTGTTCCGCGACCTCTACGGCTTCCTGGCCGCTGACTGGGTGTCCGCCGGGTTCTTCGACCACACGGTCGAGATTGTGGCGGGGGATGGCGCGCTCCAGGACGCGTGGGTCGCGCTCGGGTTCGGCCGCCACGTCACCGCCGCCACACGCCCAACGGCCGATCTGGTCACGAGCCCGGTCGCCGGGGATGTCCGGATCGACCGCGCCGGCGTTGAGGATATCGATGTTGTGATGGAGCTGGCCGACGAGCTGAACCGGCATCACGCCCTCGCGCCGATGTTTTGGCCGCTGGTCCGCACGGCGGAGGCGGCCGCGCGCGGGTTCAACAAGGCGATGCTGGAAGCGAACGAGCATCCCTACTTCGTCGCCTACCAGGGCGGGGCCGCGGCCGGCATGGAGACCTTCCTCCGGCCAGGCTTCACGCCCGGCCTCGTCGACCAGTCCAAGGATGTCTACCTGTTTGAAGGCATCGTTGGCCAGCAGGCGCGGTCTGGCGGGGTTGGCTCGGCGCTGCTCGCGCACGGCATGGCCTGGGCGCGCGACGCCGGACACGCGACCTGCACGCTCCACTTCGCGGCCCAGAACTTCAGCGGGGCGCCGTTCTGGCTGGGCCAGGGCTTCCAGCCGATCACGTATACGATGCGCCGTGTGATCGACCAGCGGATTCTCTGGAACCGGTAGGGCGTCTGAGCGGCCCTGCTCGACGCGCCGACTCTCCCCCGTAGACCCGAAGCGCCCCAGGCCGTTGAGCCTGGGGCGCTTTTGGAGAGCAACGGGTTGAAACCGCTATCGCGATGACACCTTCTTTGAGCAGGTCCGCGTGTTGCCAGCGGCGTCTTTGACCTCGGCCGTGAACGTGAAGGCCTTGCCGAATGCCCCCGTGAGCGTCCAAGTTCCAGGCGAGGTGTCGGGGACTGCTGGGCCCGCGGTTGGAGCCGGGGAAATCGCAATGATGCGGCGGGTGACTAGGCCCGGGAGGTCGTCGGTGCCGGAGACAGTCACCGTGACGCTGGTGGGCGTCCCGTTCCGCGGGACGCTGGTGCGAGAGAGCGCGATGGAGCACGTCGGCGCGCGCCGGTCGATGACGACGGAGAAGGGGAAGCCCGCCGGCGAGTCGGACTGGTTGCCAGCGGCGTCGACGCACCGCCATCCGGGGTCGAGCGCGAACGTGCTGGTGCGTTGGACATCGGCGCTGGCCGGGAACGTATTGCCCTTGCCCGAAGGACCGGTGTCGTTGTGGGGCGAACCCTGGGGAATGCCCGAGCCGCCGCTTTCGTCGGTGCAGGTGAATGCGACCCGCACCGGCCCGCGGGTCGGCGTGCCGGGGACGTACGGCTGGCCGGTCGACGCGTCGATGAGGGTCGCGGTGACGGTCGGTTTGGTGGCGTCGACGCGGAAGGTGACGGTGGCCGGGGTCGCGTCGGCATTGCCGGCGAAATCGGTGGCGAAGACGGAGAACGTGTAGAGCCCGTCGGGAAGTGGACCGGCAAGGAGCGCGCCGTTTTCTGAGCCGGGGCAGGCAACAGCCGGGCCGGGCGTGAGGCTGCAGGTGAAGCTGCCAAGGCCGTCGCTCGGTGCGGGGTCGGTTGCGTAGTAGGTGAGGGTGGGGGTGTTGTCGTTGGTGACGGCGGCCGGGGCGAGCCCGATGAGCGTCTCGGGCGCGGTCGTGTCGCTGCTGCAAGCCGGCACGAAGACTTCGTTGAGCTCGCAGTCGCCGATGGTCACGTCCAGGCCCTGTCCAACACCGGGGCACGTCGAGAGGGGGTCGCGGTTGCACGAGTGGTTGCCGACAAGGCCGGCGGCGCCGCCATCATAACCGAGCTGATCGCAGGCGCGTTCGCCGTTGCAGGAACCGTTGCCGACGGACGCGCTGCTGGCGGGATCCGCGCCAGCGATGGAGCAAGCGGAGTCGTCCTGGCAAGAGTCGTCACCGGCGGAGAAGCTACCGCCGAACGAGCCGGCGGCCGCACAGGCTTCCTCTCCGATGCAGGAGCCATTCCCGATCGTGGCCGTGCTGGCATTGCCGCTCTTGCCGGCCCCATCGCATGCACTTGGCCCGATGCATGAGTTGCTGCCGATAAAGGCGTGGCCGCCGTCGCGGCCCGCGCTCGCGCAGCTACCGCTCTGGACGCATGCGCCATCGGCGATGGTGGCCACGCCGGTGCTTCCGGCAAACAGGCACGCAAAGGCGCCCAGGCAGGCGTTGTCCCCGATCGTGACGCTCCCGTTCGAGCCGCCGGCTAGGTGGCAGATCAGGGATTCCATCCCGGTGCCGTTGCAGGAGTTGTCGCCGACGGTCGCGCTCCCACCAAACGAGCCCATGGACAAGCAGGCGGCGTCCGCGTTGCAGGAGTTATCGCCGATGACCGTGTTGTTCACAAGGTCGTCGCAGGCGTTGTCGCCGGTGCAGGAGTTGGTGCCGATCGTGACGTTGGCTGGGAGGTTGTCGCACGCTCCGGCGGGTGTGCAGGAGCCGGCGCCAATGACTTGGGCGGCCTGGGCAGGTTCGGGCGAAGCGAGGCTCGCGCCGAAGAAGAAGGCGACGAGGACCAGTCCGAGCCCCGCCAACGGCGTTGTCCAACGATTCACAAGCTCGCTCCGGCGGAAGTCGCCGCCTGGCCCGCCAGTATACGCATTGGCGGGCCAGGCGAGCTTTACCAAGAACTGTGAGAGCGCTTTGGGGGTTAGTCCAAGTAGTCGCGGAGCTTGCGGCTGCGGCTTGGGTGACGGAGCTTGCGGAGGGCCTTCGCCTCTATCTGCCGGATGCGTTCGCGGGTGACGCCGAACTCGCGGCCGACCTCCTCGAGGGTGCGGCTGCGGCCGTCTTCGAGACCAAACCGAAGCTGAAGGACGCGGCGTTCGCGGCTTGTGAGGCTCGCGAGGACGTCTTCGACCTGCTCGCGGAGGAGCTGCTGGCTCGCGGCCTCCGCAGGTGCGAGCGCGCTATCGTCGGGGAGGAAGTCGCCGAGGTGGCTGTCTTCCTCTTCGCCGATGGGCGTCTCGAGCGAGACCGGCTCTTGGGAGACCTTCTGGATCTCGCGGATGCGCTCCGGGGTGTACATAAGGGCGTTGTCGGCCTTGCCGGTCTCGGTCATCCCGCGGGCGATCTCTTCGCTGGTGGGCTCGCGGCCATATTCCTGGACGAGCCGGCGGCTGACCCGGACGAGCTTGTTGATCGTCTCGACCATGTGGACGGGGATGCGGATGGTGCGGGCCTGGTCGGCGATTGCGCGGGTGATGGCCTGGCGAATCCACCAGGTGGCGTAGGTCGAGAACTTGTAGCCCTTGCGGTAGTCGAACTTCTCGACGGCGCGGATCAGGCCGATGTTGCCCTCCTGGATGAGGTCCAGGAGCGACATCCCGCGGCCGATGTACTTCTTCGCCACGGAGACGACGAGGCGGAGGTTCGCCTCGGTGAGGCGGCGCTCGGCCCGGTCGCCGTTGTGCTTGATCTGCTCGAAGTGATAGCGAAGCTTGTCTTCGAGCGGCGCGATCTTCTCGACGAGGTTATCGACGGGCGGGACGAGCTCGTCCTCGCCGCCGGCGCACTCGCCCATCTGGGAGACGAGGTCCGGGGTGAGGATGTGCGTCACGGTCGAGAGCAGCACGATTTCGGCGTGCGTGCGGTCGCCCTCGTCGGTCTCGGGGCGCTTCAGCTTGGCGTTGACGTACTTGCGGAAGTCGAGGTCCATCTCGCCATCGACGAGCCCGCGGAATTGGGAATCGGCGAGGGTTTCGGAGGGCGTGTGGTTCTTGAGCTTCGGGGCGTCGGGCTTGCGCCAGCGCGCTGCCTGGCGGGGGATTTCCTGCCCGTTTTCGTCCAAGAGCGGCGTCTTCTTGGCGGCGAGCTTCTCGTAGTCGTCGATGAAGGTCTTGCTCGACTTGTAGACGGTGTTCACGCCGGTCCACTGTTCAAGCAGGGAAACGGCGACGCGCGCAGCCGAGGGCGGGTGGCCGTAGGAGGCGACATAGGCCTCTTCGATCTGGCGCAGGTGGATGCCCTCTTCCATCTGGCGTGCGAGGTGCTTTTCGTCGTCGGCGGTGAGGAGGTAGACCTTGCCGATTTCGCGGAGGTACATGCGGACCGGGTCGTCGATCCCGTCGGTTTCGTCGGCCAGGAGGGCGACCGAGTCGACTTCCTCTTCGTCCTCGGATTCGGTGGTGTTTTCGTCTTCTTCTTCCGCCAGGGCTTCCGGCGAGGCCTCGTCCTCGGCTTCGGCCTCCCCGTATTCGCCGCTGGACAGCCGGCTGAGCACCGTGCCGATCATGTCGTCGGCGGTGCTGCTCCCGGTCTCGGTCAGCGTGTCATCACTCATGTTTTTCTTACTATCCCCTCAGGTCATGCGGGCGCTCGGAGCGGGCGCGGTCCGCGACGGGCAGACTTCTCCTTATCGCAGGATAGCAAGAGCGCGGCCGGGATTGCAACGGCTGGGAACGCCGTTTAGGGTTTTGGATGCCTTTGTCGGACATGGCGAGCGGCGCCTCAAAGTGGGGACGGGGTGCGATGCGACGCCGCTGCCCTCATCCCAGCGAAGCATCCCTTCCCGGCTTCGCGGGCGAAGGGAGGTCATGTTCTCTGGACCGGCGAAACCTGTCCTGAGCGGGACGTTTAGGCCTCCCGGGGCGCGGCGGCGGGATGGGGCAGGTCGTCGTGCGTTGGTGCGGCGCCGCGCTCGTGGACGTTGGCCCAGAAGATGAGCGTGCTCAGCGCCGCCACGGCGAACGCGGTCGGCCCGA
>JBJXFX010000063.1:0-10741 GCA_046152925.1 Dehalococcoidia bacterium | reverse complement strand
ATCTGCACGAAGATGGAGCCGGAATCGGTGAGGAGATCGCGGGCGACGGTGAGCCGATCCCGCAGGTAGGTGAGGTAGCTGTGGATGCCGTCGCGCCAGGTGTCGCGGAAGGCTTTGACCTGCTCGGGCTCGCGGGTGATGTGGTCGGCCTTGCCGTCCTTCACGTCGCGGCTGGTTGTGGACCACTGGAAGTTGCTGTTGAACTTGATGCCGTAGGGCGGGTCGAAGTAGATGCACTGCACGCGCCCGCGCAGGCCCTCGCGCTCGGCCAGGCTCGCCATCACCTGGAGCGAGTCGCCCAGGATCATCCGGTTCTGCCACTTGCCCTCGTGCTGGTAGAAGTCGGTCGCGTCGGCCCCTGCCGGGAGCCCGTTGAAGTCAGCGAAGAGTGAGACCTGGTGGTCACCCGCCGGCGGCGCTTCGCGGCTCGCCCGCCGCAGGTCGTCGATCAGCGCCTTCGGGTGCACCTTCTCCTGGATGTAGAGCGGCGGCGCCTGGACGACGAGGTCGCTCCAGTCCTGCTCATCCTTCCCGCGCCACACGAGTTGCGGGTCCAGGTCGCGATTGCGCCGCTCATAGGCGACGCGGACGGGCGCTTTCATCTCCTCGTCCATCACGGCCTCGTACTCGGCCGTCGGGATGTTCCTGCGAGTCGCGTCGCTGTGCGTGAAGTCGTCGATGAGCTTGCGGGTCGCGGGGCTGGGGCGCTTAGGAGGCATGGTGGTGTCCGTGGTTAGTGGGTCGTGGGTGGTGGTTGGTGGCGCCCCGTCTGCTCCCTCTCCGCCAAGGGGAGAAGGTTGGGGTGAGGGCCAAGCGCAAGCGGTCCGAGGCTGTGGCCACCATATTGGTGATACCCCCAATATGGTGGGCGATGTATCGCGGGCCCCCTCTCCCCTTGGGGGAGAGGGCTGGGGTGAGGGCCAAACACCAGCGAGAAACCGCCATCATCCCCGCACCTCCATGGCCATCGCCTCGTCGATGATCCGGCTGAGTTCAGCTTCGACCTTCGCCTCAAAGTCCGACTGGAGCGTGTAGAGGTCGGTGAACTCCGCGAACGCCCAGCGGCCGTACCGCTGGAGGTTGTTGACGCCGGGGACCCAGTAGGTCTCCATCGTGAGCTTCTTGTCCTTGGCGTCTTCGCCGCGGAAGCCCTTCACCTCGACCACGAGGTTGAGGAGGTCGTCCCCGCCATGGCCGTCGTCGAGCTGGACGATGTAGTCCGGCTTGTAAGTCTTGGTCTCGCTCTTGAACTGGTAAGGGACCTCGAAGCCGAGGTTGTGGTTCTTCACGTAGGCATGGACGCGCGGGTGGGACTCCAGCACGCGGCACATCTCGGCTTCCCAGTTGCTATCGAGGATCGCCCAGTTCACGTGGCAACGGTTGGCCGCCGTCTGCCACCGGTTCTCCTGTGAGGTCGTGAACCGGACGTGCGCGGTTGAGCCCTCGGGGTTGTAGGGGTCGACGACGGCCCTGATCGGCCGCGCTCCCTGTTCCGCGCGGACGATGGCCGCGGTGATCCGTTCGCAGGCCATGTCGGCCAGTTCGGCATACATGAGCTGCGCGGGGTAGGTGTTCCCCACGGGGACGAGGTAGGTGTCGAGCCACTCCTTGGCGATCCGTTTGAGCTGGCCGTACAGGTTGTAGCGCGCTTCGCCATCGGGGTCGCGCCACTTCGTTTCGATCAGCCGCTTCGTCAGGTGCATCAGCAGCGTCGAAACCCGCAGGTCGCCGGTGTGGATCAAGTTGAGGTCCACCGCTTCGCCGAGGATCCCGGCGTTCCGGGTGATCGTTGGTCCGGTCAGCTCTGGCGTGAGCCGGAGGATTGAGTCGTCAGTAAAGGCGGCGGAGAGCTGCTCCTCAGGAAGGTCGACCCGGTAGCCTGCGACGCGCGGGAACCGGATCTCGCACGCGTCCCGCTCCGGGCTCACGGCGAAGACGCGGATCAGGTCGCGCGGCTTCTGCGTCGCTGCGACGACGGGCTTTGCGTTGAAGTCGAACGGGATGCCGAGCACGTCGGCGTACTCGACGTTGAACAGTCCGTCATCGTTGAGGTCGTAGGACTGCCGCCGCAGGGCACGTCCGATCACCTGCTCGCAGAGGAGTTGTGTCCCAAAGGCGCGGAGCCCGAGGACGTGCGTGACCGTGTTCGCGTCCCAGCCCTCGGTCAGCATGGAGACTGAGACCACGCAGCGGATGGACTCGCCGAGTTGGCCTTCCTTGCCAACCGTGTTCATGACCTCGCGGAGCAGGTCCTCCGGCGGGATCTCGGCGTCCCGCTGGTCGCCCGAACGCTCGATCCGCTCGCGCTTGAACCGTTCGATCTCGTCGCTCGCCGCGGCTTTGAACTCGGGGCTCAGCGCTTCGCCGGCTTCAAGTTGCTCGCTGTCGATCAGCAGCGTGTTGGGGCGCTTGAGCGGCGTGCCTTGGTCGTCGAAGTTCCGGAAAAGCGCGAACGCCCCGTTCCGGAAGGGCTCGGTCCCGTCGGCCAGCTTGCGGGTGTACCCGGAGATGAAGTCAAAGACGAGTTTCGACGCGGACGTGTTCTGGCAGACGACGATGAAGCACGGGTGGACGCGCGTGCCGGCCGCTTCCCAGGCCCGGAAGGTCTTCTCATAGTGGCCGTAGAGCGCTTCGAGGGCCGTCTTCACCGGCGTCGGGAGGCTCTCCGGGTCGAGGCCCTCGTCCTTGGCCTTGGCCCGGCCCTTCTTCGGCATCTTGTCGCGGACGTTGGCCCAGAGATTCCGGTACATCGGGGCCTCTTGGCCGGGGATGTTGTCGGCGATGGGCACGCGAGGCAGCTTGACCACGCCGCACTCGATCGCATCCATGAGCGAGAAGTCGCTCATCGTCCACGGAAACAGGGTGCCTTCCTTGTAACCCGAGCCGCGGAGGAAGAAAGGCGTGGCTGAGAGGTCGATGACGTTGAACGGGCTGAGGAGCCCGACCTTGCGCTTCACCATCTCCAGGCCGGAGATCCAGAGCCGGGCCTCTTCGTTGTTCTTCTTCGCTTCCTGCCGGTCGTCCGCCGTGAGGTCGTCCTCGTCGGGCGCGCCGGGCTTCTCGCGGTAGCAGTGATGCGCCTCGTCGTTCAGGGCGAGGATGTTCTTCATGCCCATCAGGTCGCCCATCACCCGCTGGACCATTTGGCCCTCAGTCTCACGCGTGTCCAACTCGTCGCCGCCTCGTCCCCGAAGAAGGGCGCGCGTCCCGCTCGCCAGCGGCATGCGCTCGCGCAGCTTGAAGGCGTGGTAGTTGGTGATGACGATCTTCGCCCGTCCGAGGTCGGGCAGCATGTCCGGCGGGACCAATTCCCGTGTCTTGAAGTAACTGTCCGGGTCGTTCGGCTGGAGGACGCGGAGGCGGTCCTTGATCGTGATCCCAGGGGTGACAATCAGGAACCCGCGCGTGAAGCGGTTGCTCGTCGGCCTCCGCGCGGCGTTGATCGCTTGCCACGCGATGAGCATCGCCATCACGGTCGTCTTGCCGGCCCCGGTGGCGAGCTTCAAAGCAAGGCGCACGAGTTCGGGGTTGGCCTCCCCGTTGGCCCGGCGGAGGTGGTCGAGGAAGCCTCGGCCCGCTGCCGTCTGAGGTGCGACTTCGGTCAGCCAGATCGCGGTCTCGACGGCTTCGATTTGGCAGTAGAACGGGCGGACGCCGCTGAACTCGTGCGTCCGCCAATGCTGGAGGAGGCGGGCCGTCTCTGGCGTCACGTTCCAATGGCTCGGGTTTGGGATCCGGCGCCACTTCTCCAGCTCGGTGCGGAGGTTGTTGATCAGCGGGTTTGGGTCGTAGCGGTGGTCGGGTTCTTCGCTCTCAAGCAGAGCGCGCTGTGCGCTCGACCGCCGCTGTTGCGCTTTCGGGATAGGCACGATGAACTTGGCGCCCCGGCGCCCCGCGATGAGGGCGCCCGTGGGCTGGCCGAAATCGTCGAGTTCCCAATGCCGCTCGGGGTACGCATACGGTGAGTTCAGGATCGGCTGCTCGAAGAAGTCGGTCACCACACATCCGCTCCGCCAGCGTCGTCGGAGACGCCGCGGTTGGCAGGGCATCATACGTCATGAGCATCGGAGGCGGGCCGGCTGAAGAGCGCGCCCGTCCACCGCGGCGAGTGTGAGTTCACTCCGAAAGCAACGCTTTGGCTCCTGGCGAGGTGAGAGGCTGCTCGTTCCCCGTTTCTCGCAGAATCAGCCCGCAGAGTTCTCCGAACTGAGCATCGGTCAGCCCCTGGAGGAGAACCGCGGCCGTCTCCGGCGCCATGTCGACCACGGTCGAGCGCCGCCATGTCGCCTCACGACGCTCCAAGTACGCAAGGGCGAGACGAGGATCCCGCATCGCACCCGCAAGGAAGACCGACTCCACCTGAGCGAGCGCGGTCCGCTCGGAGGCTTCCACTGCCTCACGAAACGAGGCGTCGTTCCACATCCAGTTCCGGAGCGTTTGGTCGCGGATTCCTGCCTGCGCGCAGGCTCCGACCCGAGAATGGCCCAGCTCTAAGGCTTCGAGGACGCGTTCGCGGGCGTTCTGCATGATGTGGGCCGGGCGCGCTGCCATGGTGCCAGTATATGCGACCCAAATCACCCAAATCAGCTTGGGAGCAGCGCGTTCCTTGGGACGCCTTGAGCCTGGCTCAAGATCGCCAACGTCGCCAACGTCCGCGAGCGTGGCGCACTTGGCGACCTTGGCGATCATCCCTTGCCCGCCGTGGTCGGGAGTCGCCAGGACCAGCCCGCGCCCTCCGGGAACGACTTCACGGCCAACTCTCGCTTGGCCCGCTGCAGGGTCCGCTCGGTGACACCTTCCGCCTTTGCGCGCTCGTAGAGGTCCTTGCTAGAAACCGGTCCGTTGGCCAATTCGGCCCGGAGGAAGTCGGCCGCCTCGTCTATCCGACGTCCGTCGTTCGGGGGCGGCGCGACCAGCTGGTCGGCCGTGAGGTCCGTTTCGCCCAGCCACTCGATTCGCGACGTCTCGCCGTGCGGCACGACGCGCAACCCCAGGGCCGGCGGAGGCGGCCCAAGATTGCTCTTGATCGACGCCAGTACGCGGTCGCTTGGTGCACGCGGGTCTTTGGCCAAAAGCAGGCCGGAGCGGGCCGCCGCGATGATGCCGATGCTCCCGCCGCCGCGGTAAATCGCTGCCGGACCCGCCGCTTTCGTAAGGTGCCGGATCAGGACGATCGCGCACCCGAGCTCACCCGCCACGACGGCGAACGGCCGGAGCAGGCTCCGGATCTCCTGGTCGCGGAAGGCGTCGACAAAGGACGGGAGCAACGCCACAAACGGGTCGATGACCACCAGCTTGGCGCTCCTCTCCTCAATGGCCGCACGGAAGTATGCGTGGTCGTCGAGCGTCTGGAACTCCGCTTCCGGCCCGAAGACGTGAACGCGCGCAAGGTCACCGCCCGCGGCCTCCAGACGGGGCCGCAGCGTGTGGCTCGGCGAGTCCTCGGCGCTCAGGAAGAGGACATCAGCTCCACCACGCGTCGCTGCGGTGTTGCTGCCGGGCATCGCGGTCCCCGTCGAGACGCGCGCGGCGATATCCACCAACACTGTCGATTTTCCGAGGCCTGGGTCGCCGTCGACGACCGTGAGCGCGCCGCACGGGATCCGGCCCGGCCACAGCCACTCGACCCGCTCGGCCCTGATGTCGGCTAGTGGCACAAGGCCGTCTGGCGCGGTGTACCACGGATTCGTCATTCGCCGTTGCCTTCTAGGCGGGCTGCGTAGGCTTCAAGCGCGCGGGCGCTCACCCGGACCGACCGCCCAATGCGCACGACCGCGATGTCGCCGCGTGCGATGAGCTCGTAGAGCTTGCTGCGGCCAAGTGAGAGCCGGGCCGCCGCGTCTGGGATTGAGAACAAGAGCTTGTCCGCCATTTCGAATCGTTCCTTCTCGTCCGTCCACGTACATCCATGCGTTCGTGGACGAGCGCGGTGCTAAGCTCAGCTGACCAAATCCACGGCAGGCCCGACAATGGGACCCCCTAGCCGACCCCATAACACCGGCACTCAGACTCATAAGGTCTTGCGGGCCGCGTTCGGTGCCCTTAACCCGGACGAGGTTGTGCCCTCGGCCGTCTGGCGCGAGCGCTGGACGCCGGATGCGAGTCCGATGGACGGGAGCCCGATCCTGGTTGGCGAAGGTCGGTACCGCCGGAAACCGCTCGGCGCAGTGGAACAGCAGCAACTGTTCCAATGGGTCCTGAAGTCGAACTGGCTCGGTCAGTTTGGCGCCGTCTCTGTCGCCGACCGTGTGGCCTACTGGCAAGCCTTCCTCGAACGATTTGGTGCCGTCACCCTCCGCACGCCCGCGCCACGGCGGGCCTGGATCGGTCCCGATGGAGAATTCATCGACGCAACGGGCCGGGAGGTCAGCCCCGAACAGGTGATTCTGTCGCAAGGCGCGCCGATCGACCCAAGCACCGGTCCGGGCTCCCCGTCTTGGGTGGAGGAGCTTGCTTCACAGCCCGGTCTGGTGGAGCGCGCCCATCGTCTTGTTGAGTCTCCGAGCCTCCTTGACCTCGCGGAAATGGAGGTGGAATTCAGCCATCTGCGCGACGCAATCCTTGTGCTTTCCCTCTTGGGCCAACAACGGCCGGGGCGTGCGTTGGAGTTCATGGACAAGGCGAATCAAGTCTGGTCGTACCTGGCGCGTGTTGCGCGCGACGAGGCAGGAGAGGACGAAGACGCCGCCGCCAGAATCGCGGCGCGGTTGCTCATCAGCATGATTCTCCAGAAACACACGACGCTGATGGCCGTGCCTTGGGTCGTCGATCCACGCCGACCAGCGAAGGTCATCCTTCGCGGTGCGCGGCCTGTCGATTCCCTGTGGCTCAGCATGGCCGTCACGGTCGGCCACATCGAGCCACCAACCCCGATCGAAGGGGTCTTCGTCTGCGCATACGAACCTTGCGGGAAGGTGTTCTTGCGGCCGCCGGATAGGCAGCGGCCCGGTCACGCGTTCTGTAGCGACGCCTGCGGCCGGAGATTCCATGCGGCGAAGAGCACCAGGGCGAGGCGAGCAGCGAAGCGACAGGTGAGAGCCCGCGAGGACCTCATCATCGCCGAAGCCCCCACCGCCATCTCCCCGCCGCATCCCTAGCCCGCTCCAAGCCAATCTCGCCCTCAAGTCGCCGAACCCACGCCGGGCTCAGTCGAGCCTGCGAGATTGCAGCCCGCTCCCGTAGAAGGCCCCAAGAAAGGCCATCCGCTTCCCCTGCAAGGTGGCTCCGGATCCGGTCGCGCGTCGCCGCATATCCGGCGGAACTCTCCCTCGGCGCTGGCTCGGTCCAGTGCAAGCTCTTGCACCGCGGACACATCCGCGGCTCGCCCGTCCGCCGCGGAATCCATTCGTGGCCGCACCGCAGACAACGGCAGCCCAGGACGGTGATGGCGACGCGCCCGATCTGACTCGGTTCCATCGAGTTAGATTACTCAGACAAGTAAGTATGGTACAGTGATTCTTCTATCCTCGTAGGACGGGTGAGGCATGGGCAAGCGCGGCAACTCCGAAGGTTCCATCTACCAGCGACAGGACGGTCGCTGGGTCGCGAGCGGCAGCTACCTGGCCGAAGACGGTACGCGAAAGCGAAAGTCGTGGTACGGCCGGACGCGCTCAGAAGCCGCTGAGAAACTCGCCAGCGGCCTCCACGCGCTTCAGCAGGGGATAACGCCTCCGAACGAGCGATTGACGGTCGCCGCCTTCCTCAACCGATGGCTCGCCGATACGGTCGAGCCCCACCGCCGCCGCAGCACCTACGAGTCGTACGAGTCATACGTCCGACTCCACCTCATCCCCGCGCTTGGCACGGTCCCGGTCGCACGTCTGAAGCCGCAACAGGTTCAGGCGATGATCGCCGCCAAGCAGAAGTCTGGGCTCAGCCCGCGGACCGTCCAATACATCCGGGCCATTCTGCGCGCCGCCCTTCAGCGCGCCGTCCAGTGGAACCTTGCGCCTCGCAACGTTGCCGCGCTCACCGACAGTCCACGGGTGAGCCGTGCCGAAGTGAGGCCCCTTACGCCGACGCAGGCGAAGGAGTTCCTTGCGGGAATCGCCGGGGATCGCTTCGAAGCGTTGTACGTGTTGGCGATAACGACAGGGCTCCGCCAGGGAGAGCTACTGGGCCTCCGGTGGGACGCGGTCGAGATCGACCGCGCCGAGTTGCGCGTGGAACGGACGCGAGAAGCCGTGAGCGGGCCAGCGCGTTTCGGCGACCCGAAGAGCGCCAGTAGCCGCCGGGTGGTCTCCCTCTCGCAGCGCGCTCTGGATGCCCTCAAGCGGCACCGGGTGGTCCAACTGGAGCAACGGCTCGCTGCGGGGCCATCGTGGTCGGAGTCCAACCTCGTGTTCACGACCTACGTCGGGACACCGTTGAACTCGTCCGGCACGACGCACCGATTCCAGAAGAAGCTCGCTGATCTCGGCCTGCCGAAGCAACGCTTCCACGACCTGCGCCATCTCAATGCCAGCCTCTTGCTCGCGGCCGGCGCGAGCCCGCGGACCGTCATGGGTCAACTCGGGCACTCCCAGTTCAACCTCACGATGACGACGTATGGGCATCTCGTGCCCGAAGCGCTCAAGGACGCGGCGGATCGCATGGACGCGATCCTGGCGAGTTGAGGACTCGGTTTGCTACCGCGTTGCTGTCAGAACCTGCTGTCAAGGCGCGGGAGCCGATCGGCGCCGGCCGCGCCATCTGCGGAAAACATAGCGAATGCTGTATGAATCAGTCCAAAATCGGCCCCGCAAGGCCACTTTGGCATCGAGATTCATGGTAGGCCCGCAGGGACTCGAACCCTGGACCAATGGATTAAAAGTCCACTGCTCTACCGACTGAGCTACAGGCCCACCGCCAGTTTAGAGCCATGAGCCACGAGGCACGAGGCGACGGCCGCGGGCCGCGCTGCTCCACCCCGTGGAGCCCCTCAACGTCACTTCAGCGGGAACCCTTTCAGTTGCGCCACCGTCTCGCGGAGGACGTCCTCGAACTTCTCTTGGACGAGCCAGTGGCCCGCCGTGAGCTCCACGAACTTGTTCGGGCCCTTCATGTACTGGTCGTGGGTCTTCACCGTCGCGGGCCCGACGGCCTGGTCCTGGTTGCCCCAAATCAGCAGCGTGGGGACGGTGACGGTGAACTCGTCCTCGATGTCCTGGCCGCCCTGGAGGCCGAAGGCCGCGCGGTACCAGTTGATCGCGGCCGTCAGCGCGCCGGGCGCCTTGAAGTGGGCGATAAGCTCGGCGACCTCTTCCTTCGTGTGCTTGTCCCAGATCGTCGAAAGCATCGCCCCGTCGTTGGCCAGCATCATCTCCTCGGCGGCGCCGGGCTGCTGGAAAAAGATGATGTATTGGCTGCGCTGCTGCTGGTCCGGGTCGTCGCGGAAGGCGCGGCCGTAGGAGGCCGGGTGGGGGATCGACATCGAGGTGTAGCTGGCGATGCGCTCGGGATGCGCCTTCACCATCCGCCAACCCACGCCCGCGCCCCAGTCGTGGGCCACGAGGTGGAACTTCGCCCCGAAACCACAGGCATCGGCGATGGCGAAGGCGTCGGCGACGAGGTTCTCGGTCTTGTACGGCTCGACGCCCTCGGGTCGGGCGTTCGGGCTGTAGCCGCGCTGGTCGGGGGCGATGCAGCGGTAGCCAGCCTCGGCGAGCTTCGGCATGAGCTGCTCCCACATGCGCGACGTCTCGGGGAAGCCGTGGAGGAGGAGCACGGGCTCGCCGGACATGCCGGCCTCGCGGATGCGGAAGTTCATGCCATTGATCGGGACTTCGCGGACGGTCGTGGCCATGAGTGTGTATCTCCGGAGTTGGTGAGATGAGGATAGCAGCACTATCCACTCCGCGCGTTATCGTCCTTCGCAGGACGACTCCTTCCCGTGTCGCGCCCATGGCTTTCCTCTTTGGCCTTTCGACTTTCCTCGCCTCCGCTCATCCCTCATTCCTCATCGCTCATGCCTCGTCCCCATCCTCGTCCTCCCAAATCCACGGCTGCCACTGCTCCGGCTCCCCGTAGAGCTCGCGATGACGCTTCTCCCAACGCCGGAACTCCTCGACCGCGTCGGGCCTGAAGCTCCGCTCGGCCCACGCCCACTCCTCCGCGGTCCGTGGCGGGATCCCGGCCATCAGCCGCGCTCGCCGCTCCACCTCCAGCAGCTCCTCCTTGACGTCCGCCGGTTCGGGCCCCAACCGGTGCAACAACCGCCCCAGCGAGGCGAGAGCCGTCGCCTCGCGGACGCCCATAGAACCATCCAGCACACGCTCCACCATCTCCCAAGCGAGCCGGCGGAGGTTGCGCTCGCGCCCCTCGTCGTGCTCCGCCACAGGCTTCGTCGTCGTCGCCCGCTCGGCATGCTGCGCGCAGCGCCCCGCCCGCCGCTGACACGGCATCCCGCTCGACGTCATTGCGCCACAAAGGTCCCACTCGTCGTTCATCCTTCGAACCTGCACTTGCTCGGTCGCGAACCCCAACCACCCGCCGTCCCCGCGTCATCGTTTGCCGCGATCCCGGCCGCCAACCCCCTCCCCATCAGTACCGCGACCACACGGGAGCGGTCGCGGTGCCGCCAGCGACAGCCCGCACCACGCAGTCTCAGGCTCCCTCCCCCTCGCCCGCGAAGTCGGGAGAGATGAGATGAGAAGGCCGGTCCCTCGCGCAGTCACCTAAAGTGCTGCAAAACACTGGAGGGAACCGGCATGGTCCAGGATACCGTGGAACACACTCGTTTCGTTGGCATCGACCTTTCAGA